>CAKZQX010000660.1 GCA_937141995.1 uncultured Chloroflexaceae bacterium
TGAGAGTGATGGTGATATCGTCACCCTGGCACGGCGGGTACTCGAAGAGTTACTCGAACGAATGGATATTCATGCCTACGTAACGGCCGTTACGTCGCGGGTACCCAGCCAGCGCAGCGGTGAGGTTGAGGAGACGGTAACGCTGCATGTCGAGGGGGCTGATGAGGAAGCGATGGGCCTGATGATTGGCCGACGGGGGGAGACGCTACGCTCGCTCCAGTTCCTGCTCAATCTGCTGGTGAGCCGGCGTGTACAACGCTGGCCCCAGATTGTTGTAGATGTTGGGAACTATCGCCAGCGCCGCCAGGAGTCGCTGGAAGGGCTGGCACGCCGGATGGCCGAGCGGGTGCGCCAGAGTGGGCGACCAATCTCACTTGAGCCGATGGCCGCGTATGAGCGCCGCATTGTTCATCTGGCGCTACGTGACGATGCGAGTATTTATACCGAGAGCACGGGCGAGGGCGAAAACCGCAAGATTGTGATCTATCCGGCGAAACTCTGATCCATAATCGGGCTGTACAGTTCGGGTAGATGGGCGCGCCGGGTAACACCTTGAAGGACACGGACACCGCCAGACAACCAGATGCAGTCTCCGGATTATCTCGTTCTTGGTCATATTACTCACGATTTGTTGCCCGATAGGACGACCAGGCCGGGCGGAACAGCACTCTATGCTGCGGTAACTGCCCGGCGTCTGGGCTTGCAGACGGCAGTGCTTACTGCTGCGGCAGAACTACCAGACGATCTTATCGCAACCGGCCCTGTTACCGCACTACCCTCCGATGTCACCTCAACATTTGAGAATCGCTACACGCATGGTATGCGCCGGCAGTGGCTCCATGCGGCAGCCCGACCCTTAGATCTGGCTGAACTACCGGCGTCCTGGCGATTTGCACCGATTGTTCACCTGGGCCCGGTTTTGCACGAATGTCCGGTAGAGATGATACGTGCCTTCCCCGGCGCACTGATCGGTGTGACCCCACAGGGATGGCTACGCGGATGGCATGATCCGCTGCCCGCCCCTACTGAGTATATTCCCTGGTGGCCTGCGGCGGAACTCCTGCGCCATATCAGTCTGCTGGTGCTGAGTAGTGAAGATCTCGTGGGGAATCAATCGCCGGTAGAATATTATGCTCATAACTGCCGGCTGGTTGTTGTGACACACGGAGCGCAGGGAGCAACACTCTATATTCACGGCGTCCCTCAGCATATTCCTCCGCAACCCGCTACCGACATTGACCCGACGGGTGCAGGCGACGTATTTGCCGCCGCAATGCTTGTACGGTTATACGAAACCGGAAACCCGGTTATGGCGGCCCACTTTGCCAGTGTTGTCGCCGCTGCTGCCGTCGAAGGACCGGGGGTGCAGCATATCCCATCGCGGGCCGAGGTGCTACGACGGATGCCGTAGCACGCCGACGGTTGACCGGACGACTCAGGAATGAAGCGTAAGCCGCGCGGCAATATGCTTCAACAACGTCAGCAGCACGCCGCGAACCGTTGTACGATCAGTGGCCACGCAGGGCACGAGCGGAACATTGAAGGGCAACCCCAAACGCCGCCGGATATAGTTCAGCGGGAGCGCCGTCGGGTCATCCTGCCGGTTGGCGGCAACGACAAAAGGTGCTTCGGTCAACTCCATCGAGCGGAACAACAGATGCTGCGTCTGGGGCAAATGTGCCGGTCGGCAGCTATCGACCAGCACAACATAGCCCAGACACCCCACCAGAAGATGCTCGCGCATAAAGTCAAACCGCTCATGCCCCGGAGTACCAAACAGATGCAGCGTAATCTGATCGTTGATGGCAATTGAGCCAAAATCCATTGCGACAGTCGTCTCGTGTTTCAACGCACGCTCTGTCGTCGCCGTCAAGACTTGCTCCGTTGATACCGGTTCAATATCGCTGATCGAACGCACAAACTGCGTTTTCCCGGTGGCATAACCACCGGTGATAACAATCTTGAGAACGTGTGTTGTCACGATGTTCTTCCGCTACAATTGATTAATGCAGCGGGTGATAACGTCCAACAGATCTATCTCGCTGCATACCTGTCTCATGGTACCACAAACGTTACTAAAACTCCTGCTATTTTTATTGATATACGGAACATCGTGCGCATAGACAGGCGCGGCAGAAGCGATCATCGTACAATCCCGATACGCCGGCTCAGTTGCCGCTGATAGACACGGAGCAATTTCGACCAACCCAATTGCCATAAGCTCGACTACAAGACGAGTCACGGCCGGTACATCAAGACCCGTTGCCTGGCAGATTGTATGCACATTCTGACCGCTCGCAATCCAGCTTAATATGCGCCACTGATCAATACTCAGCCTGACACCACTCCGAACATTTCGCGGGAGCGCCGCCAGGTGCAGGATCGTTTCCGGGGTGATGTTATAGTATGACAATGTGCGAACCGGGTCAGCATGCCGCCGCATCCCCTCAAGAATCAAACACTGACCGCTGTGGACGATCCGTATCGGGCGCTTGCGTACCGTCGGCTCGTAGCGAAAGATAAAATCGGCCTGCTCCCAGGTCAGCATCTGCAGCACCGCTTCATCCCGCGTCGCAACAATAGTTCGTTCTTTACCACGCACAACAACCGCATCGATCAACCGGCCATCGGCAACATAGATTACGCCCCGTTCGTGTGTCCCCTTCAAAAACAGAATACCCGTTTTTGCATCAGTATGAAAGACCTGTATCAGGTCACTCAACGCCATATTTTGCAGATTCCCCTCAAGCGCCATTGCTCCACCCTCACTTCACTGATAGCGATCCACCTCCGGCGTGCCTTAGAGTACCCGACTAATCGCGGCGGATGTCTCGCGCGCTTCCAACCGCACCAGGCCCAGATTGGCTCCCTGGCGCATATGGACAGCCAGTAGATTTTGCTCACCAATGGGAAATACCATAAAGAGACCTTCGCGCGCTTTCATGATGATCTCCTCGGCCGCGCCGATGCGCAGTTCTCCCGACACCCGACGGGTTACACCCATCATCGTTGCCGCCACCGCCCCCAGCCGATCCTCGTTTACATCAGCAGACAGGCGTGAGACCAGCACAATACCATCCATACTTACAGCGGCTACACCAGTCACATCACTGCCCGTATTAGCCAGCAATCGCTCCAGTACCACTGCAATTTGTTCCTGTCGCGAGGGCATAGACTATTCCTTTCTTCGCTTCCCGGCGACCAGACCGAATACTGCCCCCCATCCCGCAGGCGGACATGCCTGCGGGTATCGTTCGCTCAAACAATGGTGATAGCAAGCTGTTGCGCTGAAGCTCTATCCAGGGGGAGACAGAGTCACGCTACGCGAAACGATATGCTATAGTACCACAGCCCAGAGTTTGCGTAAATTTATCACAAGGATTGTGACGTAAATGACAGGAGTTACGCGGTCACTGATCCGGAAGATAGTCCCACCTCCGGCAGGATGGAAAAAACCATCCTGCCGGAGGCGAAATGTCTTTCCGGGTTCAAGGCGGTGTAACGCGTGTAAATGAAATAATAGCGGGGAACGGTGGGATCGCAGGGGAGGGAAAACGCTCTCAGATGTAGGCTTTTTGTGGTAGGGACGCGCTTCTGCGCGTCCGCAGTCCGTCCCAGTGCGGGAAATACTGCACTGGAGCGGCAGACGCTGCCGCTCCAGTGCAGTATTCCAATGCGATCCGGCAAAAAGTCTCCACTTGAGAGGGAGAAACGCCGGGGACATACTGCATCGCACGCAATTCAGGCAGATATCCAGAGATTGACCGTTGCAGCGGCGCACCCGGCTATCCGCCCAGTACATTATGCAAACTCAAAAATTACCCACTGCCGGAGAGCAAGCGCCGGGCCAACCGCTCACCACCGACCAGTTCGGCCAGGTGGCGCAGTTGATTATCCTCGTAGGCCTGGTTAAAAATAGCCACATCGAGCGCCAGAACTTTACGAAACGCATTGACTGACTCTTCCGGTTGGCTGCTCTGCCGGGCAATTGCCTCGCCAAAGGGCATCACCACATCAAGCATTGCCAGCGGGTAGCGCACCGGTAAGCCAATGCGGACATGGATCTGCCCGATAGCCATCCGTCGCCGGGCATAATCCTGGTCGTACGTACCGCTAAACAACTCAATAAACCACTGTGCCACCATCGAGTGCAGGCGCTCCATGCTGACACCTTCCAGATACTCGGCTGTATGCTGGTGATGAAACAGGCGCTCATAAAACGCATTGGTCATCTCGGGAGCAACCTCAGTAGCAGGACCGACAAGACTGTGCATCAACGTCTTCTCTTCGGCGCTCAGGTTCATCAAAGTTATCAATTCATCAATAGTCGCCTCATCTTTAATCTGCCAACTGGCGCGTTCCTGGGACATAACATACCTCCTGTATTTTTGCGCACCGCTATGGTGACACAACCTGGACATGCATATCATCATAAACGACAGATGTAACCATACTGCAACCACGCACTATGCGGACGGGGCTCAGGAGGAGGTACAGCATTTGTATCACTGACACGAATTACGCGGTCGTTGACCCGACAGGAGATTCCGCCTCCGGCAGGACGGAACAGGACATTCTTTTCCTGAAAAAGATCATAAAGCGTATCATGCTGCCGCAGGCGAATCGGGCGTCTATCGGGTAGAAACGTCCGGTTTGCATGGCAACCGCGTAGCTCCTGTCACTGAACGTGCTCTCAACATAGAAGTACGAGCACTATGAATACCAAGAGTGTAGCAGTTCTCTGCGTATTGGAGACGATATGGGCTTCTTTCATTACTCTCCTGAAGAAGTAAGAGCCTGTCTGAAAAGGGGTGGTCATGGGGCAACGGCCCCGGCGCGGGAGTCCCGGCTTCAG
>CAKZQX010000661.1 GCA_937141995.1 uncultured Chloroflexaceae bacterium
AGGCGAAGCGAGCGTTCGAGTTTGTCACCAGGCCGGAACAGGCAACATCGCGCAACTCCTGCCGATGAAGGGCACATTTCGCCCGTGCGCAGAGCGTTGCGTACATGTTGAAGTTGAAAGGAAACAGAACGTGCGCTACAATCGACATACCGTGGATCATACCACTTCTGGTCAAGACAGCGTTGTCACCGGCACCACTGCCGTTGTGGGCCGACCATGGCCGGTCGGCTGGGATTAAGGATAGCCTATGAATAAGTTGCTGACCTGTATCGGGGAGATATTGATTGACTTTTTGCCGCTTGAAGCAAAGGGAACGACCACCGGCTTCAGCATCCATCCGGGAGGCGGGCCATTTAATGTTGCTGTTGGGTTGGCCCGCCTGGAAGAACCCGTCGCCTTTGCCGGCAAGGTATCGCACGATTTTTTTGGGCGTTACCTGCGCACCTATGCTGAGGCACAGGGCATTGACGCGCGCTTTTTGCTCGCATCCGATGATGCGCCGAGTACGCTGGCGTTTGTGGCGATGGAAGCCGGGGAGCCGGTGTTTACATTCTATGGCGAGGGTACTGCCGATACGCTCCTTCGTCTGGAGGAACTGCCGGCCGCGCTGTTTGAAGAAACCGCCATCCTGCATTTTGGTGGTATCAGCCTGCTGCGCGGCACCACGCCGGGAGCGGTGCTGACGGTCGTCGAGCGGCTAAAAGGGCAGGCGCTGCTCTCATTTGACCCGAATATGCGGCCAAAGTTGATTAATGAGGAGCGTAGTTACCGCAATGTGCTTCAGAGTTTCTTTCGGCTAACTGATCTGGTTAAGCTCAGTGCCGCCGATATCGGCTGGCTCGCGCCGGGGCAGCCGGTTGAGCAGGTCGCGGTTGATCTGCTTGATCAGGGTGCCGCCATGGTGATTGTCACGCAGGGGAGCGCGGGTGTGCTGGCGCTGCGGGCCACATCTGCGGGCGAACCGGAGCGGTGGCAGGTTCCCCCGGTCCAGGTAGAGGTTGCCGATACGGTCGGCGCGGGCGATGCATTCAGTGCCGGTTTGCTGGCCGCTCTGTCCCGGCAGGGGGTAAGTTCACGCGCCGCTCTGGTGACGTTGTCCACTGCGGCAGTTGCCGAAGCGCTGCAGTTTGCGGCCACGGTTGCCGCGCTCACCTGCAGCCGGATCGGTGCAAACCCACCGACCAGTGCCGAAGTTGCGCAATTTATCGGGAAGCCGTAGTCCGTAGTCCACATAGTTCGTAATCCGTAATTCGTAGTCTGAAAGTGCTTTTATGCAATGCGCAGAACACAGCCAGAGAGAGGAGTTGCTATGACGCAGGAACCTAAGTGGGAGATGACTGAGCATGGATGGCATGGTGTTGCCCTGTTGACTGGTGGTACCCAGTGGCATGCCTTTGTTGAGCATGTTGATGCCTCGCAACACCTGACCTGGGCCGGAACAACCTTCGAGAGCCTGAGTGATGCCCAGGACTGGTGTCGCTCGGAGATTGCGCTGCTCCGGCGTCAGCATGGACCGGGGGGGCCGGGTACGACGCCGCCACCGCTGACTACCCCGCCGCAACTGGATGCCTGGGGTTGGCTGTGGGACACGCTGAGTCGGGAACTGGGTGAACTGCGGACAACTGAGATCCGCGATGAGTTTGCCCGCCGCCAGCGCGAAGAGAAGCTCCAAAACACGTAGGCGTTAGAGAACAGAGCAGCGTAAATAGGCGATAAACGTAGCGGGATGGAGGCAACGCTTCGTCTCGCTTCAGGTTGCTCCGGGCATTCGTGCGCTATGGGTGGGATGGACCGCGTGCTGGTATGAATGTTGCACCGACGATTGGCTGATCCTATATTCCATACAGCGGACGATGTGCCGAATCGTGCGCGGTGCTATCCTGAGAGTGGCAATCACAATGGTTCTATGGTTCCACGATAAAGGATAGGATACAAACCGTGCAAACTCAATTAACGCGCACAAGCAATGACAAACTGGTCGCCGGTGTCTGTGGCGGTCTGGCCCGCTACTTCAACATCGACAGCACCATCGTTCGTCTGGTCTTTCTGGTCGCCATCCTGAGCGGCGTCAGCCCGCTGGTCTACATCGTGCTCTGGATCGTTATGCCGGAAGATACAACCGTCGGCGCACGGCCCAATGCAATGACCGACGGCACACAGAACCCCACGAATAACGAGTGGCAATATGATCCCTACACGGGGCAGCGGGTCGAGCGGTAACAGAGGTAGGCTAATTGCTGGAACGGGCGGGCTGCGTTTCTTGAACGTAACCCGCCCGTTTTGTGGTTTTATGGCCCGGTCCAGCCATGGATCTCGACTGTTTCTCGGATCTCATCTTCCAGGGCAGTAAATGCAGGAAGTGTCCGCAGTGGGGCAAAATCCTCGATAAAATCGGAGACACGTTGCGCCAATTGACTGACTGGCAGTTTCTTGTGCCTGCGTCCACTCAGACCGCTGGCCGTGCGGAGTAGTTCGTATAAAACTTCTTTCGGATCGGGCAATCCCTCAACGTGCTGTAGACGCGGAAGATCCAGGCGGTTGCGTCCGTTTGGATTACCCGCTGCGGTACGAATAGCCGGCTCATCGAACAGCAGCCAGGCCTCCTGCATACGTACGGGAATAACACAAACTGTTGGTGGCAGTTGAACAGCTTCTTCACGCGCCCGCACTATTTCTTGCCGGCGCGACAGGTATGGTTCACCTTCTGCATCACGATGCACAAACAGGAGATCACACGGATAGAGATCAACACTTGTTCGCATCCGTTCCAGCAACCCGCGCGGAGGTTTCGGCAGCCGTCGGAGATCGGCCCAATCAGGCTGAACTGCCATTTCTACGCCATGCGTTCGTAGGAGCCACGTCAAAATAGGTAGCAGTGCGCGATCAGAGGGACCATCGGACAACAAGGTGTAACGTAACTCCCTCATGCCTCCTCTCCAAACGGCAAGAGTAACTGCTGGAGATCAGGCCGACTGGCGACGCTGCGCCGTGTACCACGGGTATGCTTCGCTTCTGCCGGCTGGTCCGCCGGTTCACCAGATGCAAACGTTTCATCTGCCGATGCCAGGGGATTTAAGTATGCCAGCAATTTTCCCCGGGAGACGATACGTTGATCGTCGGCCTCCTGTTGGCGCCAGGTATCCGGTAGATAGCTAAAGGCTAACCGCTTGAACCGCTCACCGCTACGGGTCAGTTCCTTAAGTTCGGCCACCAGCAGGCTATCATCGGGTACCTGCCCCACAACTGCCGGTGAGTGCGTGTTGATAATCACCTGACGCAACGGATTATCCAGACCAACCGGCTCTTCAACATCTGTAACAATATCCTGCAACAGCCGAAGCATCGCCGGAATACGCTCAGGATGAATACCGTTTTCCGGTTCTTCCAGGCAAATGACCCCTTTTGCCTCAGGATCAAGCTCAAGCACGGTGAGTGCAAGGAAGCGTAGGGTTCCATCCGAAAGCGCCCGTGCCGGATGTGAGGTTCCATCAAGGCCGGTAACTTGCAGCGTCAGTAACTCCCGCCGCTCGTCTCGATCAATCCAGACGGTGCGTACATCTTCAATCAACTCCGCCAACCGGTTAGCGACCTGTCCATACACCTGGGCCGCGGTATCATTACTCGCCTGAGTATCTGTCAGCCGTTGTTCGTGGAGCCGGGCCATATGATAGAGCGTTGCCGCCAGGTGGGAGCCATCGGTTCCCAGGCGAACGGGTGCATTAAATTCATCCGGCTGGCGCATTGCCGACGGCTCAAGCTGGAGCAGTTGCCAGGATTGCATCTCCCGCCGGGCCAGCAATGCAGTTGGGCTCTCAGCGGCATTGGCAACAGAGAGTACTGTTCGCGGCAGGTTGGCCGCCAACAGCAATCGTGGCCGCCCGCTGCTTCCGCCATCCTGATGCAGTTTAATTACACGATTTCCACCCTCGGTCTCTGTCGAAATAAAGGGTGCATTCCGCCGTCCACGAATGGCTGATTTGCGCCATGTTGGTTTATGCGGGAAAGGAAGGTTATCTTTTGCATCACCCAGATTAATCTGTACCAGATCCTCCTGAACTAACTCAAGCGATCCCAATGATCCCAGACTATCTTCTCTACGATAGGCAAGTGCTAATGTATACCGTAAAAAGGTAATACTGGCATCGGCCTGTTGCCCAAGATCATCTACTCCTTCTAAAGGTACGATCATCTCTGCCTCGAAGGACATTGTGTCGGCATGGGTCGTGCCAAACCGATGAAAGAGGCTACGTACGTCGCCAGTACGCCCACCTTCATCGCGCACCGAGAGGGCCGCGTCAATTAAAGGGCGATCGGCGAGTGCGCTGAGAAACCGAATGGCATCAAACAGGTTTGATTTACCAACACCATTTGCCCCGGCAATACAGGTAAACGGCCCGAAACGCACATCGACATCAACCAGATTTTTGAAGCCGGAAACTTTCAATCGCGTCAACATACCATTTCCCCTTTTGCACTTCGCGCATAGACCGAATCACTGGCGTGTTAGAGACTGTCTGAAACGGGGTGGTCATGGGGCCCCGGCGCGGGAGTCCCGGCTTCAGCCGGGGTGTGGCCGGAACCGG
>CAKZQX010000662.1 GCA_937141995.1 uncultured Chloroflexaceae bacterium
TGTCGCCGGGCACCCCGCATGCCGTGGGACCGACGCGCATCAGCTTTTCAGACAGGCTCTCACTGCCAACCGGATATGCTGCCGACTGGCACTATGCCTGATCAGGATTCCGTCTGGTCAGTATTAATATCCTCGGCGACGAAGCTCATAAAAGGCAGTTCGTTAGTCTCGTTCCAGCGCCGTACAACGGTGCGGAACTCGCTCCAGGGCTCGTAAATGCCACGGAAGGTTTCGTCATCGGCGGCCTGCTCCTGGTAGAACTCCTCGGCGGCCTGTTCTGCGGCGGACATGATCTCATCGCTGTAGAAGCGCAACTGCGTCCCGCTGTTGACCATCTCCTGCAGCGCCTGACCGTTGCGCGCGTTGTATTTGGCAAGCATATTGACATTCGCCATGTAGCAGGCGGACTTGAAGATCTCCTGGAACTCGGTCGAGAGCTGGTTCCAGGCATCCAGGTTAACCACGGCATCAAGCGCGGGCCCCGGCTCCCACCAACCCGGCGCGTAGTAGAACTCAGCAGCATCGTTGAGGCCCAGCTTCTGATCATCGTAGGGACCAACCCACTCGGCGGCGTCGATAGCCCCGGTCTGGAGCGCCTGAAAAATCTCGCCGCCGGGTAGCGTCTGAGTATTCACCCCCAGCCGCTGCATGACCTCGGCCCCCAAGCCCGGGATGCGGAACTTCAAGCCCTGCAGAGACTCAAGCGATTCGATTGGCTCACGGTACCAGCCGCCCATCTGCGCCCCGGTATTGCCGGCGGGAAAGCCAATAGTGTTAAACTGAGCATAGAGATCGTGCATCAGGTCCATGCCGCCGCCATGGTAGTACCAGGCATTATGCTGGGCGGCGGTCAGGCCGAACGGCACCGATGTACCAAAGCCAAATGCCGGGCTCCACCCGACATAGTAGTAGGAAGCGGTGTGACCCGCCTCAACCGTGCCCTGCTGCAAGTTCTGGATCACTTCGAGGGCGGGGAAGAGTTCGCCACCGGGGAAAGTATTGATCTGGAACCGGCCGTTGGTCATCGCCGCAACACGCTCGGCGACATCGGTTGCGCCACCATAGATCGTATCGAGCGAAACCGGCCAACTGGTACCCATGCGCCACTCAACCGTCTCCTGCCCCTGCGCGGGGGGACTGGCTCCCGCCGGCTCACCCGCTTCGCCGGGGGTTGCCCCGCCCTCTTCGGGGGCGGCTGCGCCACAGGCTCCCAGGGCCAGAGCGGCGCTACCAAGCATACCGGCTGCCGTGCCGCGAAGAAACTCACGTCGTTTCATCTGCATACTCCTGGTTATTATTTTCCCGAAGGCCATTTGCTGTCCGGCTATTATACACCAAGATGCGAAGTTGACAATAGTAACCCGTTCGGTATGTCTTCTTTACCGGAGTTACGCGGTGTGTGTTCAAACCGGGCGTTTCACCCGATGGAAGCCCGATTCGCCTGTGGCAGCATGGTACGTTTGTATGCTTTTGCACAAAACATGAATTTTTGTACAAAAGTCCTATGCAAATTGTAAGTTTCTGTGGTCCGGACGGAGGCGATATCCGCGACCGCAGGCGGGATCGTGTAACGCATGTCAGCACCGGCAATGTGGCGCTTTTCGCTCATGGCGCGTTGTTCGTGGTCCAGCTCTCACCGCGTAAATTGGGCCGTTTACAACAGTGCCAGCACAATTGTTAACGAGACCACGCTTGCCAGGTTGGAGAAGAGCACCGACCCGGTAACAAAGTTGGGTAACACATCATTTTCCATGGCGATAATCGAGACAAGCACCGCCGCAGGCATACTGGCCTGCAAGATCCCCACATTGCGCTCCAGTCCTGTCAGGCCAAACGGCGCAACCAGCGCAAAGGCCAGCAGCGGCCCGCTGATCAGCCGGATACCACTCGAAACCAGCAGATCGAAGCTAATCCGGGGCAACCCGGCCGCCGCCAACTGGCTGCCCAGGACGACCAGCATGGTCGGGATGAGCGCGGCGGTCAGCATGTCAACCGGACGGGATACAATCGGTGGTAGTTGCAACTGGAACCAGTTCACCAGGAGCGCCGGGGGCAGCGCGAGCAGGGCCGGGGATTTGAAGACCTGCACAAACATGGCCGGGCTGATGCCGCGGCTGAAGTTGGCAACCGCCACACACACGATAAAGCCGAGGATCACATCCGCCAGGAAGTAGATGGCCGCCGGAGCCAGCGCGTTCTCGCCCTCGGCAAACTGAATGATCGGCAGACCAAAGTTGCCGACATTGCCAAACACCGCGATCATCATATAGGCTGCCGTCATCTGGGCCGGGCGGCGCAGGAGCCGCGCCAGTACAAAGGCAATCAGCGTTGCACCCAGATACACACTGATGATAAAGAAGATCATGCGCGTGGCCAGGCCGGCTTCAATCCGGGCCTGACTGAGTACATTAAAGATAAAGGCCGGAGTGAGGATAAAATAGGCAAAGCGCGATAGCGTACGCGGATCCAGTCCCAGCCGGGGACCGGCGAGATAGCCTAACAAGACAAGCAGAAAAACCGGAGCCAGAACATTTAAGAAGATACCTGACAACTGTCCCATGGTGCATGCTGCTCCTGCGCTTCAGGCAAGGTTACCGGGTAGAGGGTGCATATATCCGCCTGTGGCGCATCGACCCGCCATGTAAAGCTGTTGCGAACCTTGTCTGCGAGATTCCATTTTGCGCGCGCCTGATGTTTACGGTTATATGTGAGCGCACGTAGGCACCTATGATAACAGATTTGTTCGCCTTGCCCATATGTCGTAAACCCAGGAGAACATTCCTGGTTGCCCACGCCGGCCCATTATGTTAAAATTCACCTGATCTAAGTGAGCCTTCCGATTTAGCGTCCGGCCATCCTTGAGGCATACAGGAACCGGCAGAAGGTTCATGGGGGCTTCCGGCTCCCGTTCAGAGCATAGATGCGGTAATGGGGAGAAGATACTGCAAGCGTCCTTGCATTACTGGGGACTGAGGAGTAATTTATGACCGACCAAACGGGTCGTAATCCAGCGATCATCCTGGTTGAAGATGAACCGGATATTTTGATTATTTTGCATCGCCTGATGCGCGATCTTACCGGTGGATACGATATTGTCACGGTTAATGGCGGGGCTGAGGCGCTGGCACAGATTGCTTTGCGGCCGGTACCGCTGGTCATTACCGATTACAATATGCCCGGCATGAATGGGCTCCAACTGGCAGCCGCCATCAAGGAGACATCGCCTGATACCCGGGTTGTTATGATTACGGCCTATGCTACACCAGAACTGGAGAAGAAGGCTCGCGAACAACGCGTAGACTACTACCTGCCCAAGCCATTCCCTCTCGACCGTCTTGAACAGATTGTGCGCGATGTGTTGAAGAAGGTTTGACACATCCGCGTGCGGCTGCGGTGACTTGTCCACTATATCCGACATACTCTCGTGGGCAACCGGTCATGTCAGGCCGACGGGAGGTTGTATGCTGAATCTGCTGCCTCCCATCACTGACATCATTTCCGTATCAGACAGTTCTCATTGCACTATTCGGCTATGAACGTTAGTATGCTATGGCACCGGAATGGTATCCTCTGTAGTAAAAGGCAAATGAGGTGCTACTATGGCAGATGCTGCAAACCTGTTTCCCAACCTGTTGCTTGGTTTTATGATTTTGCTGACGCTTGTGCTGTTGCCCTTCCTCAACGAGGATCATTCCCCACCTGATGATGAACTACACATAGAGGATCGGTCGGTGCGAGAGCAACAGCATTAGCCCGCTCCTTCCGCTTCCCACGCGGCGATCATCTGACGCGCATGTGCCAGCGCCTCATCCGGCGTGGTGATCTCGCCTGCCGCTTGCGCTGTCCGAATCTCTGCCAGCAGAGTGCCAACCAGTTTCCCCGGTGCAATGCCCAGGTGCTGCATCAGGTCGTGCCCGCTCACCAGTGGACGGCTGCGCTCCGGCGGTTGACCCCAGCAGGTAACCAGCAGTTCGTTCGTCCATGCCAGATGATGTCGCCAGTCGTCCGGGTCGATCAATGGCCCGCGCGTTGCCATATGATCCGCCAGGTTATGCAGCAGCAGATCAGGGCCGGCTGTGCCCGTATCGCGCAGAAAGCGAGCAATGGCGCGCGGCGTCACCCCGGAAGTGTTCCGCAGTTGCCCGGGGCGCATATGCTCCCGCACCACCAGCGTAACATAGGCCACCTCCTGCCGGCTCAGGCGCAACCGTCGGCCCACCGCCTGCGCAATCGCGGCTCCAATATCCTGATGCCCATAAAATGAAATCCCGCCATCCGGTTTGGATTGCTTTGTCTGCGGTTTGGCATTGTCGTGCAGCAGCGTTGCCAGCTTGAGCAACCCCGCCCGCGAGCCGCCGGTCCCCGGTGACTCGGCCAGGTGTGTTCGCAATCGCTCCCGGTAGGCCAGGTTGCGCGGCAGGTCCGGGTAGGTCTGCACTGCCGCCGGCAATAAGGGAGGGGTGCGTGGAAGCGGTTCAACCTCCGGTGCCAACCCGGCGAGCAGCCATTCCAGGGCAACTACAGCTTCGAGGGTGTGGGCCAGTACCGGCAGGAAGTGAACGCCCGGTTGGTCACATGTCCGC
>CAKZQX010000663.1 GCA_937141995.1 uncultured Chloroflexaceae bacterium
CGCGTGTTCCTGCCGATGATTCAGCGGTAAGCCTGGGGAGCGGAAAGCGCAGAGCGGGGAGGCGTGGCCGGGTGGCTGCGCCTCTCTGCTGTTTGGTGGGGGCGAAGGACGGAGGACGGAGGATGGAGGATGGAGGACGGATGGTGGTTGACAGGGCGGGAGGGTGTTACTATACTCGTGACAAGTTGCGACAGAACTTACTGATAGTGCAGGATGTAGCGGGGGTGGTGTGGCAGTTAATGCAGATAAACCTCATCTCTGGAAGGCAGATATTGCGCATTCCATTGACTTCTACAACGACTGGTTTATGCAATTCGCGCCACAAACATACCGCGATACTCGTGCTGAAACGACAAAGCAGGTGACAGATGCACTTCAGTTGACGGCGAACCTGACCAGGATTGCTCCTGAAGTTCTACGCGAAAACCCGACGGTGCTGCCTATCTTGCGGATGACCACGGCACCACCTATTGCGCGTGATCGGCTGATTGGACTGGCAAGAGTTGCACCCGGTCTGGTAAAAAGTATGGAAGTGGAGCAGCGCATTCCACCGCGTATGCTTCAGTCCAACATAGATGCTGATCTGCGCAGGATCGGCGAGATTATCGCAAATCTAACGGATAGAGATTTATTCCCATGGCTGGAGCATAACCAGCAGCCGATTGAGATGGCAGTACAGCGAGCGGCAACGGTTGTAGCTGATCGCCTTTGTGGTGCAGTTGCCGACCCAATTATTCGTAATGCTCAGGAACGCAGACAACTTGTCACCATCCAACAGTGGTTAGAGCAGCGCGGTTATGCTCTCGTTAAAGCAGGTGAAGGGGTAGCCGCTTTCGAGATGCAACCGGGCACCTTTGCATTTCGGCTAAATATTCCAGTGAAGTTGACCGGGGGCACGCGCAAAATCAATATCCTGATAGATGCCGTTGTTATGCCGGCAAGAGCACAAGCGGGTGAACTACCGCTGCTGATTGAGGCGAAATCGGCTGGTGATTTCACAAATACTAATAAGCGGCGTAAAGAAGAAGCTGTTAAGATAACGCAACTGCGCAATAATTATGGTGAAGACGTACGCCTGGTTCTTTTTCTCTGTGGCTATTTTGACAGTGGCTACCTGGGTTATGAGGCTGCCGAAGGGATTGATTGGGTGTGGGAACATCGCACGGACGATCTTGCCGCATTTGGACTGTGACATATGTTATCAAGTGATCAGCTTGACCAACTCGAACATACCCGTCTGCATCTGCAGCAATCCCTCGATGCTGCCCGAACGCAGGCGGAGCGCAATCGCCTGGGACAGTTTGCCACGCCGCCTGCGCTGGCAGCGGATATTCTGGCCTATGCCCGATCAGTGCTCCCCTCGGATCAGCCTGTTCGGTTTCTTGACCCGGCCTTCGGCACTGGGGCTTTTTTTACCGCGTTGCTGCGGGCATTTCCGTCGGATCGGATTGCCGCCGCAACCGGGTACGAGATCGACCCACACTATGGCGATCCGGCAGGGAAGCTCTGGGATACAACACCCCTACACCTGCATATCACCGATTTTACGCAGGCTACACCGCCAGCAATCGCCGGGCCGCGCGCGAATCTGCTGATCTGCAACCCGCCCTACGTGCGCCACCACCACCTGCCGGGTGAGGTGAAGCAGCGGTTACAACGTGCGGCAACTCAGGCAACCGGCCTTCGACTGAATGGTCTGGCGGGCCTCTACTGCTACTTTCTCTGCATTGCTCACACCTGGATGGCCCCCGATGGTCTGGCAGGGTGGCTGATTCCCAGCGAGTTTATGGATGTCAACTATGGTGAACTGATCAAGAAGTATCTGCTCGGTCAGGTGACGCTTGAGCGAATCCATCGCTATGCTCCCGAAGATGGGCAGTTTGCCGATGCGCTGGTTTCGTCCGCGCTGGTCTGGTTCCGCAACGCACCACCCCGGCCGGATCATACCGTTGCGTTTACCTATGGGGGCACGCTGGCACATCCCGCAGTATCGGCGCATATTCCGGCGGATCACCTGCGTGCGACGGCGAAGTGGACCGGGTTGCCGCACTCCTATGCCCTGCCTCAACCCACCACCGTGGAGCTACGGCTGTCTGACCTGTTTCGCATTCAGCGAGGGGTGGCAACCGGAGCGAACTACTTTTTTGTGCTTACACCCGAACAGATTGCCAGGCATGCGCTGCCGCCGCAATTTCTCATGCCAATTCTGCCCAGTCCGCGCTATATTCCCCAGGATGAGATTGCGGCAAACAGCGCCGGTGAGCCCATGCTGGAACGTCGACTGTTCTTGCTGCGGTGCGATCTGCCGGAGGAGCGGGTGAGGGCGGAGTATCCGGCACTATGGCGCTATTTGCAGTCAGGCGTGCAAACTGGCGTAAGTGGACGGTATCTCTGCCGGCATCGCACACCCTGGTCTACGCAGGATGTGCGTCCGCCGGCACCACTGCTCTGCACTTATATGGGACGTAAAGGCAGCGGTCGCCCGTTTCGCTTTCTGCTGAACCACTCACAGGCCACCGCGCCGAATGTGTATCTGCTGCTCTATCCCCAACCGTTGTTGGCGCAGGCGCTCCAGGCCCAACCTGATCTGCTGCGCACGATCTGGCAATTGCTCAATCAGATCCCGCTGGAGGCGTTAGTTGGGGCGGGCCGGGTCTACGGCGGTGGTTTACATAAGATGGAGCCACGCGAACTGGGCAATGTCACGCTCCCGCCGGCCGCGCTGCCGGAACTGATGGGCCGGCAGGTGTCGCAGTTGACGTTGTGGGCGGAATGATCGCGGCAGGATGAAAACAGATACAGATGTGATGCACAGACCCCTGGAGCAGAATAGCTCCAGGGGTCTGTGCGCTTCCGACGGCAGCCGATGTGCGCAGAGATGACAACATCATGGATCGCTCGGCGCTCTCTGCGTCTCGGCGGTGCGTGGTCTAAACCTCCGCACTACCCGACCGCAACAGACTCGCAACGGTCTGGCCGGCAATGTCGGGGGCGTATGCCAGCAGATCGAGGATCTTCTGCAGAATGGCCTGCTGCTCCGCGTCGGCCAGCGTCATGGCACGCTCGACTCCGGCCCGCAGCGTCAACTCCTGGCGCTCCTCAGCGCTAAGTAGGCGAGTGAGGATTGCGCTGCCCTCGGCAATCAGCGGTTGTACTGTCGTCAGATCAACGCCGGCTGTCGCCGGGGTGGGTGTCTGCGCCTGCTCATCGTTCTGGGCCGCTCCGTTGCCATTGCCGGGCAGCACCCGGTCCAGCAGGCGCTCCCCCAGTTCTTTGACCGGCGCGGGCGCTGACTGGAACAGGTTGCCGATACCGTCGGTCAGGCTCATCATCCGCAGGATCTGCTGGGCCGTATCGGGCGTGCCGTAGAGCTTGAAGTCCATCGCGGCCAGCGCCTGACCCATCGCCTGCGCCTGCGCCACGCCAATCTCGGTCTGGGTCGAAAGCCGCAGCTTCTCGATCTCCAGCCGCTGGGCCACACCCTCGTGCGCGGCCAGCGCGTCGGCCATGGCCCGCTGGCCCTCGGCCTCGGCCAGGGCTCTGGCGCGGGTCGCTTCCGCCTCGGCCAGCCCCAGCGCGCGTTTGGCCTCGGCTTCGTCCCGGGCGGCGGCGGCGCGGGCGCGGATAACATCGGCTTCGGCCAGACCCTGGGCGGCGGCTGTCACCTGGGCGGCTTCAGCGCGCAGCTTCTCGGCATCGGCGGCCGCCTGTGCTTCGGTGCGGCGGGCTTCGGCCATCTTGATCGCGGCGGTGGCCTCGGCATCGGCCTTCTCGTTTAGCGCCTCGGCTTCCGCTTCGGCCTCCTTGATCCGCCGATACGCCTGAATCTCCACCTCGTTGCGGCGGTTGATCATCTCGCGTTCGGCATCGCGCCGGGCATTGATAATCTGGATCTGCGAGTCACGCTCGGCGGCGGCCTTCTCCTGGACCGTGAAAACCTGCTGCTCGGCCTCTTCGCGCTGCGCCAGAATGAGCAGCCGTTCGCGGTCGGCCTGTTCGCGCTTGGCCTGCTCCTGCGCCAGCGCCACCTGCCGCTCCTGGTCGGCCACTTCGACCGCCTGCTGTCGTAGCACGGTGCTGCGCTGCACTTCGCGTTCACGCTCCTGCTGGGCCAGTTCAATCGCCTGGCGGCGGCGCTCCTCGGCCAGTTGAATCGCCTGCTCTTTCTGCTTTTCCGCCTCGGCGATTGCCCGCTCTTTGATCACGCGCGCCAGCTCGGCCGCCTGATCCTGCTCATAGGATGCCTGGTTGGAGGCGCTCTGCTCCTCGGCCTGCCGGATGGCGATCTCGCGCTGCTGGGTGGCCTGGGCCAGCGCCACGTTGCGATCCAGGCTCAACTTCTCCTCCTGGGCCCGGGCATCACGGGTGGCTATCTCCAGTTCAGCGCTACGTTCAATATCGTTCTCTTCCTGCCGCGTACTGGCATTGCGGCGGGTAATTTCCAGACTCCTCTTCTGGTCAATCTCATTGCGCTCCTGCTCGGCCTGCGAGTTGCGGCGGGCAATCTCGGTCTGGGTGGTCTGGTCAATCTCGTTGCGCTCCTTCAGCGCCCGCTGGATCACCTCGGCATTGGCGCGGGCCACCTGCGCGCCAAAGACATCATCTATGCCAAAGCTGCCCTGCCGCGCACTCTTGAGCGCGGTAATCGAAACCGACTCCAGCACCAGCCCATTCTCGGAGAGATCCGCGCGCACCAGGTTCTGCACCCGCTCGACAAATTTCTCGCGCTCCTGGTGCAGCGACATAAGTGTGAAGGTGGCGGCCACATCACGCAACGCGCCTTCCAGTTTGCTCTCAACCAGGCGCTTGACGCTGTCGGTATTAACCTCATCGCCGCCGACGGTGCGCGCCGCCCGTTCGATATCCTCGGCAATCGGGTTGACCTTGATGTAGAAAATCGCGCGAATATCGGCATACTGGGGATCAATCGTCAGCAGCGCGTTGTCCTCGGTACGCTCAATGTCAATATCCATCGTGCGCAGATCGACCCAGGTAATCTCATGCAGGGCAGGAAAGACCCAGCCACCGCCATTGAGCACGACCCGGGTTTTGCCCTGCCCGGTCTTGACAAAGGCGCGATCGGCCGGGGCTTTGACATAAAAGCGTGAGATGAGTGCAATAATGGTGAAGAATACGAGTAGAACTGCAACGATGATAACGCCAATAACCGGACCGATCTGTTGTAGAACTTCCATGAGTCTGTTCTCCTTCCTGCCTCAGGCG
>CAKZQX010000664.1 GCA_937141995.1 uncultured Chloroflexaceae bacterium
GCACCAATCAGCGGGATCGCGCCCAGCAGGTAGAGCGCCAGTCCCAGAAATGCCAGGTGAACGCCCTGTTCCGCCGGACTATCGCGCCCCAGCACGCCGATTAGCGCCGCGACAACCAGCGCCGCCAACCCCAGCAGGATCGCACTACTCCACCAGAGCAACGCCAGACCCGGCGGAGTACGGACGGCCGGCACAGTAATACCCGAGATGATATGCCCATCCCGCACAACTGTGACCCGGTACCACCGCTCACGCTGAAAATCCGCCAGTGCTGCCAGACCCGCGCGCTGCCATGCCTCCGGCGACTGTCCATTCAATTCAATGATCCGATCGCCCGGCTGTAAGCGGCTCTCCCGATACATGAACCGGCCGACAATCCGCGGATCGCTGCCGCCGGCAAACGGTAGCGTTGGCGCATACCAGCGGTAGCCGTAGGCCGACACGCCCAGCAGCAACACCAGCATCGGCAGCACCAGGCGTGACCAGCGCAGACGGCGCACAGCAAATGAGTCCATGCGGTGATGACCTCGTACCGGAACCACAATCGAGGAGACATGGTGTGACATAAATTTCGTTACATATTTCCCTATAGTGCCTCACGTGGTGATTGTAGCAGCAGCATCGATTGCCGGCAATATGCAATGTCAGGCTTCGACAAGTTTCGAGTATAATAAGCCCGGCTATGAAGTATGAGCATCTCAACCGCTACGATATTGCGCCCGACGATGAGCGCTACAGTGATGCCTGGCGACGTGTGCTTGCTCGCCTGGGCGATTATACCGCTATCATTGTGCAGTCGCTGAATATGCGGCCGAGTGCCGTCACCCTCCTGGCTCAGACCGGCAACCATGTGCTGGTGCGCCTCAGCACCCCCAGCGAGCATGTCGTCCTGCGGATCGCGCCTGAGGTGGAACTGGGTGGCGAAATCTATTTTGGGCGAATGTTGACGGCGCACCAACTGCCCACGGCACGGATTATTCACTATGATCTAACGGGAGCACTGGTACCATTCAACTATATGCTGGAGAGTTACATCGGCGGTGTCACCGCACTGCAGCTTAACGAGCCGCACTTTATTCGGGCAGCAGCCCGGCAGGTGGGGCGTGCGTTGCGGCGCATCCACCGGATCGGTGCGCATGGCTGGGGCCGGCCCAATGCGGCGGGGCGCTGGCCTACTCCTGACTGGCAAACCGTCCTGCGGCATCTGCATACAACCTTTGTCCTGGAACCCGCCGATGCGCTGGTCTTCGCTGAAGCGGAACGCGCGGCGGTAACGGCGCTGCTGGAGCATCCCGACCTGGCCTGCGGCCAACCCGGCGTGATGCACGGCAATATCGGGCCGCATACTGCGCGCTGCACCACGGGTGAACATGTGCAACTTGAAGCCCTGTTTGACCCCGGCGCAACGGTCGGCGGCGATGGGTTGCTTGATCTGGCGCTGGGCATTGACCCGGCCTACCCTGAAGCATGGCGATCGGGCCTGCTGGAAGGATATGCGGCGGTGACACCCCTCACAGCTATTGAACGCGAACGATTGCGACTTTTTCAGATCTTGACCTGCTACTGGCATGCCTGCCGACGCTACATGCTGGCCGAGCCGCACGCGTCGGCCCGCGATCAGGTGTTGGCGCTGCTGGAGGCGTAATGGCAGGTTAGCAGGATGCAGAGGATTGGGAATTGGGGATTGGTCAAACGCGCGAGGTGGGTTTTCTGCATCCGCCAGAAACATGGACATGCAGAAGCGCGTCCCTACCTGAACAATCCGCAAACGTTCAGCATCATCCGGTAATACAAGCTACCGATTGCGGACGACGGATCACAGAATATAGAAAGAAACCCATGCATAATAAACCCGAAGTAATCATCCTGCCCGATGCGGCGGCAGTCGCGCAGGCCGCCGCCGAGCGGATCATCCAACTGGCGCAGGCACGCGTGGCGGCGACCGGCAGCGTTAGCCTGGCACTCTCCGGCGGCAGCACACCCCAGGCACTCTACGAGCGCCTGGGGCAGGAACCACTGCGCAGTCAGATGCCCTGGCAGCATGTCTATCTCATCTGGGCCGACGAGCGCTACCTACCCCCCGATGACCCGGCGAGCAACTACCGCCTGGTGCGCGAGACGCTGCTGGCCCATGCGCCAATCCCGCCGGAGCAGATCTATCCCGTTCCAACCGCATATGCCGACCCACTTGAGGCAGCGGCGCTCTACCAGCGCCAGGTGCAATCACTGCTGGAAGTCGGCCAGGGACAGCTTGATCTGGTGCTGCTGGGGATGGGGGGCGATGGACATACCGCATCGCTCTTTCCGCACTACCCGGAACTGCATACACCGGACGATCAGCTTGTTGTTGCCGTGGCAAACGCGCCCAAACCACCGCCACAGCGCATCTCACTCACCACAACGGCGATTAACCGGGCAGCACATGTGCTCTTCCTGGTGACAGGCGCGGAGAAGGCGACAATGCTGCAAGCCGTCCTGGAGGGACCGGCAGAACCGGAGCAGTTGCCGGCACAACTGGTGCGCCCCATGCATGGTACGCTGACCTGGATCATTGATACGGCAGCAGGACAGGCATTGAACGCATCAGTATAAATGACACGAGGTACGCGGTGGGCATACAAACCGGACGTTTCACCCGATGGAAGCCCGATTCGCCTGCGGCAGCATGGTACTGTTTCTGTCTTTTCCCGAAAAATTTACACATATGCATGTTTTTGGTAAGTAATACCGATCCTCTGCCGTGCCGGAGACAATGATACCCTGTCAAACAAGCACCCACATACGTCGTGTACACAACCAGGCAGCTCCCGCTATTTGTTCACCTCTTGCAAATATTACGCAATAGCATATAATGGCGCGCGCCGCCTCGCTATTTCAAGCTGCGCTCTTTCCCGGATCACGACGAGGCGCAAAGTGTGTCCACCTATGCGATAAGGAGGAGATGTTAATGAGTGGAGTGCGCTGGTTTGGCGGATTGGTCGCGGTGCTGTTGCTGCTGGTAGGGCTGGTGGCTGTACCGCCGGCAGCCTATGCTCAGGACGCGAACGTTGAGCCGAATGTTGGGCCATCAGGAACGGAGTTTGCTTTTTTCGCCACAGGCTTTGACGACAATGAGCAGGTGGGAGTCTGGATCAATAACCCAGATGGCAGTATTAGCGAAATTATTGACGAAGACGGCGATGAATTCGTCGTCTTTGCGAATAATGAGGGCCGCGCCGATTGGTTTACAACCGTCACCGGGCCGGATGGCTTCTATGGCATGGTTGCGCGCGGCGTCGATAGCGGCTACGAGGTCGTCATCCCGTTCCAACTGAGTTCAGGTGCTGATGCGCCTGTGCCACCGCCGCCATCACCGGATGTACTGGATGCAAATGTCGAGCCCAATGCGGGACCGGCCGGCACCGAGTTTGCCTTCTTTGCCGAGGGCTTCGAGTCGGGCGAGCAGGTGGGCGTCTGGATTAACGCACCCGATGGCAGCGTCTTCTCGGTGCTCGATGGGGATGGGGATGTGCTGGCGCTGTTTGCCAACGATGAAGGTCGCGCCGACTGGACCGTCACCTCGCCGTCCGATGCCCCTCCCGGCTTCTACAGCATGGTAGCAAACGGGCTTGATAGCGGCTACGAGGTCGTCATCCCGTTTGAGATTCTGCCGTAGGAATAGTGTTGGAGGGAAGAGGGGACCGGGACAGGGGATAGGAACGCGTACTAACTTTGTGAAACCTCCCGGATAGCATTGGGCAGATCCCAACTGGTTATCCGAGAGGTTTCAGCTTCGGCTCATCCGAGCAGCCCGGACCTCTCTACCTGGGACCGGTTTCACTTCCTCTGCACCGCAACTCGGAACAACTACCGGCCTGGGTATCTCCATGGGCAGTGTTACAATAAAGTATAGGATCGCTGCTCCCTGACACCTGCCGCCGGGGCAGATTCTCATCTGTGAACAACAGGCTCAACCGCTTGGCCTTCCCCATATCGAACTGACCCGACTGCATCGGCAACCCGGCTGGGTCCGCGTAGCCGATAGCCGGTTGCAATCCCAGGTTGACCATACGCTACGCAGCAAAACCCGAATTGTTGAGGGCCCCTACCGCCAGGTTATGTTATGACAATCCAGAACGAATAACCCTCATGCTCTGGCTGGATTATGCGCTGTATGTTATCTTGTGGCGGCTCATCCGGCGCACGCTCTGGTGCTGGATGGCGCACACGGAGTTCAGCCCCGGCAACGTTGTAGCCACGGTGTTGCGAGACCATCGGCCGGCCCGCCACACCTGCGCACAGCAGGCCGGCAGCGGTAGGTATGCCGGCATCCCGGTGGTACGTCTGCGCCGGCCGGCAAAGATAGACCGACTGTTGCACAGCCTGACGAATTGATACACTGTTTTGAGGATATACTTATTTTCGCAACTATTAAAACGAGAAAATATCTATCTAACAAGCCGCTCCATCCAGGCATAGATTTCGGTATCATTCTCTTTTGATACGTTGGATTTGGTATAATTATAGTAATTCTGTATTTATGCTACAGCAGAGGTGATATTTTAATAATATTACGTCAAATCAGCCGATAAACTTAGAATCGTAGATACCTATGAAGCCAGAGCAACAAGTGACAGATATACCGAGAGCCGGTTGGAGCGGGACGCTGGCGACACGCATTGTGGCAACCGTTGGGAGTGTGCTTATTCTTCTGTCAATTGCTGTAGCGCTTTTGACATTTATGAGCATGCGCGCGATCGCCCTGGATGAGTTGCGGGCGAAAGGTGCGGCGCTGGCCGATACCCTGAATTTTAGTTTTGAAGCGATGCTTGACCGGCCGCAACCGGCAAGCCTTCAGCGCGTAGCCGATAACAGCACCTCCATTGAAGATGTGCGCAAGGTTTCTATCGTTGACCTCAACGGCGCTATTATCGTCAGCAGCGACCGTAGTGAAATGGCCGCCGGGCGCACAACATCCGGCGTCGCGCCCAATATTCTGGATGGGCCGGCAGCGATACCCGACCGGCGATGTGACTGCGCAGCTTACGCACATCCAGCGGTCACACTTTACACAACGCAGCGTCGCCTCATTTTCAGGATGCACCGGGCAGTAGTGCAGATCGTCAGTTGTTGGGATTGCGTCAGATGCCATAGTTGTTGAATTTCCTATTCCCCCGGCGTCGATTCCAGCGCTCGCCGCTTCGCATGATGCGCATCACGCGGGATACGTGGCTCTAACCGATCCA
>CAKZQX010000665.1 GCA_937141995.1 uncultured Chloroflexaceae bacterium
CGGTTGGGCTGATCGGGGAGCGCCGGGTTGGTTCCAAAATCGTACCAGGGATCACGGATGACCATGCCGTACAACTCGCCATCTATGGTTGTGATTGGCGGGAAAGTCGGGGAACGCCGCGTCACCCCCAGATAGACCAGGAGCAAAACCAGGGCCACCAGGAGCAGAACAAGCCAGTAGCGGGTTGAGCGGGAACGCAAACCGGTTCGCATTGTGGAGCCATTATACCGCAACTGGCCCGACAATCAGTGGTACACTACGCGCAAATTATCTGGGAGGAGCTTATGGAATATCAGTACTACGAGTTTCAGGCCATTGATCGGCCGTTGAACGCCGAAGAGCAGGCGTATGTCAACAAACTGTCCAGCCGGGTGGAACTCACGCCCCGGCAGGCGATCTTCACCTACTCCTACGGCGACTTTCGCGGCAACCCGCTTGATCTCCTGGCATACTGCTTCGATGCGCTCTTCTATCAGGCCAACTGGGGCACAACGCAACTGGCCTTCCGCTTTCCCGCCTCGGCAATTGATCCGCACCGGATCGAGCCCTACTGCATCGGCGAGAGCATCGACATCATTACCCAGGGTGATTACACCATCCTGAATATCGCCATCACGGATGAAGAGATGATGGGCTGGATCGAGCCGGAAGGGGCGCTCACCCCGCTGCTGCCGCTGCGTGATGCGCTGCTGCAGGGCGACCTGCGCCTGCTCTACATTGCCTGGCTCAAAGCCGCACAGCATGACGAGTCGCTCGACCTGGACGACGCCGGGTATCCGCTGCTGGAAGAAGACGCCGCTGTGGATATGCACAATCCACCGGAGCCTCCCGTGCCGCCCAATCTCGAGACGCTTGCGGCCCCGCTCCAATATTTCATTGAGATATTCAATATCGACCCCGATCTGGTCGCCTGCACCGCTGAAGCAAGTCCGGCCCACGCTGCGCCATCCGATCAGTTTGATCGCTGGGTGTCGCTGCTCCCGGAGGCCGAGCGTCTGGCATTTCTGGTGCGGCTGGCGCAGGGCGACCCGCATGTGCGGCTGGATCTGGTGCGCCGACTGCGCGCGGTTGGCGGCACTGACACAGCACTGCCGGCGGGCAGTGCCGGTCAGCGTACGCTGACTGAGTTGATTGAAGGCACGCGTGACTATGCTCAACAGCGTAAGGCACGCGAACAACAGGCCGCAGCGCAGGCCCGGCAGCGCGAACTGGATGCGCCGGCGCAGCGGGAGGAGGCCGCCTGGGAAGAGGTCATCGCGCTGATTGAGGAGAAGAAAGCACAGCCCTACGACCAGGCCACCAAGCTGCTGGTTGACCTGCGCGACCTGGCGGCCCGCCGGCAGCAGCAGGCGATTTTCCAGGCGCGGCTCGACAACCTCGTCGGCACCTACGGCAACCGTTCCGCGTTGCTGCGCCGTCTGCGAGCGGCCGGGTTAGCATAGCGCGAAGCTGTGAGAGGATCCCAGCATGCATATTCCCAAACTGAGTGATGCGGCCCTGCTCAGTCACACCACGCCGGAAATCGTTGCGCGTGGGCAGAGTTATGCCGAATCCGGTGCCGTGGAAGCGATTATCCCGCGCGGCAACCTGCTGATTGCCGGCGTCGCGGGCAGCCGGTACAAACCCAACCGCGCCGAGGCGGTTGCGGTTGGGGCAAAACCCGCGCCCGCATTGCCTCGCTGAGTGACGACCAGACGCAGATGGTGGCGCTGCTACCGCCGGCGTATCGCCCGCCGGCACCCGCAACCGGGCGTGCCTCCCGCCCGGCACGGTGCGCCACTCCGGTGGACGACCCGCGCCAGCCACCCCTATCGGGGGTAGATTTCCCCCGATAGGGACGCGCTTCTGCGCGTCCACATGGCGTCCTGATGCGAGAAACACCCACCACCCACCAAGGCCGGCCACGCCGGGCTGTCCCAACGGATGGCATCCCAATGCACTGTGCCGAAAAAGTCTACCCCCGCAAGGCCAGCCACCCCACCCCCCTATGCGTGCAAAGCTCTCCGATGGGGATGCATGGGTTTTCAAAGGTGGAAACAGAGTTTGCTGAGGAGTTCGGTTGGTCGGTTTCAATCCCCGATGGGGATGCATGGGTTTTCAAAGCTGTATCTGATGCATCCGGTTGTTCTGCGGTTGCCGTGTTTCAATCCCCGATGGAGAGAGCTTTGCAGAAATGATCGGGGAAGATGACATCCCGTGGCACCTGTGCGAT
>CAKZQX010000666.1 GCA_937141995.1 uncultured Chloroflexaceae bacterium
CATTCAGATTACGTTTTCCATAATGCCTGTATGATTTGTTTCCCGTAGTATTTACCCGACGTATCGTTTACCAAAAAGCCTCACATAAACACCTGTATATCACCCGGGTATCAGTCCAAAACCCGGGCGACCTCCGTTTGATCAACAGAACGGAGGTTTTGTGTGTAAAGAGGCGCATTATGATAACGATCCGGCATCTGGTAACGGTATATCGCGGGCAGTTGCTTGGGGCTATCCTGCTGCTGCTGGCTATTTCAACTATTATGCACGTTGGTAGCACCACTGCTGTTGTGCCCGGCACCACCCAATATCTGCCGCTGATTCTCTCGCCATCCGCGTGGCAGGTAGTCTCACCCGACGGCACTATCAGCGTCACGATTGCGCAGCGATCCATGCCGGCCCCCTATCCCGCTGCGCAGCGGCTCTACTACAACGTTGCGCGGGAGGGGGTACCCGTACTCGAGTATTCCCCGCTGGGCCTGACCATGGCGGGTAGCGGCGGCGATTTTGTTGATGGGCTGACCTTCGTCGGCAGCGAACGCCGCAGCATCGACGAGACCTACCGCCTGGTAACGGGCAAACGTTCCCGCGTAGTGAATCGCGCCAACGAGCTGGTGCTGCGTTTCCGCAACCGCGCCGGCCGCGACCTTGAACTGGTTGTGCGTGCCTACGATGATGGCGCGGCCTACCGCTATCGTTTTCCCGGCAGCGGCAGCTACGCCGTGACGGAAGAGCTGTCGGGGTTTCGGCTGCCCGCCGGGACGACGGCCTGGGCGCAGGAGTGGATCAACAACTATGAAAAGGAATACTACCGGCGCCCCCTCGACCTGCTCGATGACGCGGAGCGCCACTGGGGGCATCCCATTCTGCTGGAACTGCCCGGCAACGGCTGGGCGCTGCTGGCCGAAGCCGCCGTCGCCGGCGACTATGCCGTCCTGCATTTTCGCGGCAGTGGAGGCGACCGTCTGCTGCGCCTGAGTTTCCCCTCCGACCAGACCGACCCACTGACCGGCAACCTGCCGCTGGCGACACCCTGGCGCGTGGTGATGGCCGGGCCTACCCTCGGCACGCTGGTCGAGTCCGACATAATTACCAACCTTAATCCACCGAGTCGGCTTGATGACACCGCCTGGATCAAACCGGGACGCGTGGCCTGGTCCTGGTGGGCCAATACGCGCAGCCCCGGTGACCTCGCCATCCAGCAGGAGTATGTCGATTTTGCGCAGGAGATGGGCTGGGAGTATGTGCTGGTTGATGAAGGCTGGGATGCCGACTGGGTGCCGGAACTGGTGGAGTATGCGGACCAGCGCGGCGTCGATATCATCCTCTGGTCGTTTGCGCGCGACTTTAACGAGACGCGCGCCCGGCAGTGGGCGGAGTGGGGTGTAAAGGGTGCGAAGCTCGATTTTATTGACAGTGACCGGCAGGCTGCCCTGCAGGAGTTTTACGATCCCTTCTACGAACTGACTGCACGCTACAAGTTGATGCTCAACTTCCATGGGGCCACCAAGCCGGCCGGGGCGCACCGCACCTGGCCGCACTACCTGACCCGCGAAGCAGTGCGCGGCGCAGAGTACCGCGATCTGGAAAGCTACGAGAATATCGCGCTAGTCTTCACCCGCAATATCATCGGGCCGATGGACTACACCCCGGTGGTACTCTCGCGGCCCAAAGGCAAGTGGACCACCACCTTTGCCAACCAGGTTGCGCAGGCGGTCTTGTTTGAGTCGGGCTGGCAGCACTTCCCCGACACACCGGAGCACTACCGCAACAGCCCGGCGAAGCCATTTCTCCAGGCGGTGCCCACGACCTGGGACGATACCCGGTTTATTGACGGCTATCCGAATCGCCTGGCAGTGCTGGCGCGGCGCAAGGGTGCGGAATGGTACATCGGCGCAAATGGCTTCACTGCGGGCGACATCCAGATCCCGCTGGACTTTCTGGATGCCACCGCCACATACCAGGCGACGATCTACCGCGACGGCGCTACGGACACCGATATTGCCGTGGAAACCCGCACCGTGACCTCCAGTGACACCCTGGCAGTCTATCTGCGGCAGCATGGCGGTTGCGCGATCCGCCTGGTACCCATCGCCGCAGCCCCGCCGGTTCAGCCCCCGCGTTCAGCGCCCTCCAGCATGGCTGAATAGCATGAGTTACGCGGTGGGTCTGCAAACTGGGCGTTTGAGCACGATAACGGTTGGATTCGCCTGCGGCAGCGTGGTGCTTTTTGCTTTTTTGCAAAAATTTGTACAAAGTGTAAATTTTTGCAAAAAAAGATGGAATCTTCCGCCCTGCCAGGCGAAATTTCCTTTTGGGTGAGCAACCGCGTAACTTGTGTGAATAACGCCACAAGCTATGCCGGGGCGCAGCACGCTGCGCCCCGGCATAGCTGCGTCATATCCGCATGCTTTTTCTACTCCGCATCGTACGACCATTCCTATAGATATCGGGACTTATGAACCATTCCCAGATGGATGTCACTCTGCTATAACAAACGAAGCCGGATATCCAACCAGCACACCGCCGCCGGTGCTGACAGAAGTAAGCCATTGCAATATCACATGGTACCAGTCTTCTACACATATCCACCGATCCATCCCGGCCTACACCGCTGTGCTTCACCTTCCCCTTTTTTACCCGAGATCATCGCCCTGATCGCCCGGAGTTCTCACTCCAGAACATGAGCACCTGCACACTACCCGATCTACTCACGCAATCTCTGGGAGAAGCTGTCATGCATCACCAATTACGTCAGACGAGCCGTACGATCATTCTGGTTATCTTCAGCACACTGCTGCTGAGTCTGCAAAGTCTGTCAGCGGTTCCCTTTGCCCGGGGCAGTGAAACCGCCCCGGTTGCTACAACCGCGACGATCCATGTGGATGCCACCGACGCGGGAATAGCGATAAACCCGCGTGTTCTGGGCACCAATCTGCCTGCCTGGCTGAGCAAGTATCGCCTGGACGATCCCACCTTCCGGGCACGCACTATCGCCGCCGGTATTGAATTTATCCGCATTCCAGGGGGCAGTTGGAGTAACGCCTATGACTGGCTGGCCTGCGAGCGCGATGGTCAGGGGATCGATGCCAGTGCTAAGTGTGAGGAGCTCTGGGCCGCGCGTCCGACCGATTTTATCAACTTCCTGCGCGCTACCGATACCGAGGGCATCTACACCGTCAATATGAATGGAACGGCCCACGAAGCGGCCGCACTGGTCGCCTTCTTCAACGGCGCGGTTGATGATACCCGCCCGATTGGCGTCGATGTGCGCGGCCGGGACTGGCTGACCGTCGGGGACTGGGCACGCCTGCGCGGCGATCATGGCAACGCCGCGCCCCTCAAGATCACCTACTGGGAAGTGGGCAATGAAATCTATGGCGGGAAATCCGGGTCAGGTACCGACTGCGTGCAGTGGGGATGGGAAGTTGTCTGGACCTGTGACGGGACCGAGTATATCAACGGTATCGGTAGCGACAGCGAGCGGCGCGAGGGCTTCCGCGAATTTCGGACAGTGATGCAGGCCGTTGACCCGACGATCCAGGTTGGAGCCGTCGGTGTTTCCAAGCAGGCCGACTGGACCAACTGGGGTAACGAAGTCATCACGGCAGCAGGCGCGGAGATGGATTTCTACAATATCCACCAGTATGCCTATTTTGATCCGCCGGGGAGCCTCGGCGAAGTGCTGGCAGAACCGCAAGCCACCTGGCCGACTGTGATGGCCGATGTTCAAAGCGCCTTTGACCGCCATGCCGGTGGGCGGGATGTGCCGGTCGCTATCACCGAGTATAACCTCTTCGCCTTCCAGGACAATGACACGCAGAAGATGATGGATCAGGCGATCAACCTGCTCCATCTGACCGATACCATTGGGCAGATGATGGAAAACGGCGTTGCCATGACGAACCAGTGGGCGCTGGCAAACGGAACCGCCGAGAACGGCACCGATTACGGCCTGATGGAGGCCGACGGCTATGCGCGTAACCCGCAGTACTACGCCTTCCCACTCTGGTCGCGCTTTGGCAGCACGCTGCTACCCGTAACCTCCTCGCTGCCCACAGATACCACCCTGAGCGTCTATGCCGGCCGGATTGATGCCGGTACGCTCACGCTGCTGGCAATTAACAAGACCAATCAGTCGATTACCGGTCAGATCAGTCTCGACGGTGTGGAGCGCATACATCGCGGTACCGCTGATGTCGTCAAAGCCACGGCCCTAACGAGCAGCAGTGTCACCTTCAACGGGCAGAGCAATCCAAGCAATGACCTCACGAATGCCCCGGCAACCGCGCTGACCAGCGCGGGCAACCCGCTCAGTTACACCTTCGCGCCCTACGCGGTGACGCTGCTGCAAATCGATCTTACCGGCGGTGATCCGGAGCCAAAGCCGGAGCCGACGGGCGGGGTGTATTTGCCGCTGATTGTCAGGTAGTGTGGGAGAGAACAGAGAACACAGAACACAGAACAAAGGCACACAGAACACGTCTGCGGTCATGCCGGGGCGAAGATGTTTCGCCCCGGCATGACCGCAGTTTTTTACCCTCCACCAGCGGCTGGTCCGATTAGTACTACAACAAAGACAGGACTTACGCGGTGGGTGTCCAAACCGGATGTCTGAGCCCGATCATGGCCGGATGCGCCTGCGGCAGCATGGTACTGTTTTTTTCCGCCCTGTCGGAGGCGATATCCGCCACCAAAACCGGGATCGCCTGATGCATGGCAGCATTGGCCGTTTCGCGGTGTTCGCTCATGTCGTGGTGTTCGTGGTCCAAATGCCCACCGCGTAACTCCTGGAAGATGTGCAAAAACCATGCGTGCCGCAGCTACCGAGCAAGCTAATCTGTCCATCCAATGTTGGTCATCTCTGCGCCCGCTGCATCTCTGCGGTGCGAAAGCAATTTCGTTGTAGTATGAGCCGGTCTACAAATGCGCGCAATCTTAGAGACTGTCTGAAAAGCTGATGCGCGGCGGTCCCACGGCATGCGGGGTGC
>CAKZQX010000667.1 GCA_937141995.1 uncultured Chloroflexaceae bacterium
GGCCCGATGCCGGACCCAAACGCCGGTTGCGCCTGCGGCAGCATGGGACGTAATCGATCTTGTTCAGAAACCATTTGCACGTTGTGCAAATGGTTTCTGAACAAGCATGAAATTTTCCGCCCTGCCGGAGGCGACATACGCTGCCACGTCAGTGATCGCGTACCTCGTGTTATTCACACGAGGTACGCGGTTGCCATACAAACCGGACGTTTGACCAGATGAACGGGAGAATCGCCGACGGCAGGGTGGTCCTCTTTTGACTTTTTGCACAAGCATTTGCACAAAGTGCAAATGCTTGTGCAAAAGATGGTCCAATTTCGATCTTTGTAGAAGAAAAGTGGCACAAAGAGCGACTTTTCTTCTACAAAGAATGTCTGGTACCACCTTGCCGGAGGCGAAATCCGTCCCCGCCCAGGGCACTGTGTACCTCGTGTGATCAACACCCATTTCCCGGTAACCCTGGATTGGGGCTAGATCCGGCGTAACATTTTGGGAGTTGCTTCGTTAGCAGTGACAGAGCGCCGGCAAACCGAGCGGATTAGGGCTAGATCCGGCGTAACATTTTGGGAGTTGCTTCGTTAGCAGTGACAGAGCGCCGGCAAACCGGGTGTATGGAGGCGTTGCATAGCCACTCAGGTGGCACACTTATTATTCTCGACTCGCTGGCGATATTCATCCATAGACGAGCGATCAAGGGAGCGTATCGTCTGCAATTCTTTGTCACCCAGATGATAACACACCATATGAGAGAGATTTGTATTCCTGAGATTGTACTATAACCATTATTGGACATTTTGTGATACCTATACACGAGAAGAATAAATAGAGTACGTACCGAAAGTGTGCCCGATACGCCCTGTTCTCTGATCTTTTAGTCTTTATACTCTATATACACCCGAATAAAAACATTTCCTGACTCGTACAATCACTCAATCCAATTATGCCGTGTTGTCGATAATGATAACACGGTTTCAACGCGTCTGTCGTATGTTATTTCTGTGTTTTCGCATGGCATTCTGGTTGTAATTAGGAACGCATAAACTGGCTGAATGAGACCAACGTACCACTTTACATATCAACTGCGTGCATTATTATAGAGATGACACTGTTTTGTGTGAATACTCTATATCAATACTATGTATTTATCGTGTAGTAACGAAGGAGGAATAAAGAAAAACATACCGTTTGTACTATATGCGCTCGTAAACCTCTACCTGTCAGGGTGCAGTGATGCGGTTGGCGGTAGCTAATCTTGAGCATGGAGCACTATCAGCCTATTTCTTGCCGACATGCTTGAATACTAAGGAGATCGTAACGTGGAACTCTCACCGAACTACATGGATGTCCAAAACTCGACTGGTCTGACTGCTACCCAGTGGGGTGTGCTGCCTCAACCGACTGTCTGCACTGCCATGCCTGCCGTTCCCGTGTATGGTCAACCCCGTATAAGCGTTATTGTGCCCGCAATGAATGAGGCTCGCAACCTACCGCATGTGCTGCCGCGTATCCCGGAATGGGTTCACGAGGTGTTGCTGGTTGACGGCAACTCCACGGACGACACTATCGACGTGGCGCGTAGTCTGTGGCCCGATATCCGCGTTGTGCAGCAGCAGGGACGCGGCAAAGGTGCTGCCCTGCGCACCGGCTTTGCCGAGGCAACCGGCGACATTATTGTGATGCTCGATGCCGATGGCTCAACCGACCCGGCGGAAATTCCTGTCTTTGTCGGGGCGCTGCTGGCCGGGGCCGATTTTGTCAAAGGGTCGCGCTTTATCCAGGGTGGCGGGACTGCGGATATGTCGTTCCACCGGCAAATGGGCAACTGGTTCTTTGTGATTGCCTCGCGCATGCTCTTTGGCGGACATTACAGCGATATCTGTTATGGCTATAACGCCTTCTTCGCCAGTGTGTTGCCGCACCTTGACCTGGATGGTGACGGCTTTGAGATTGAGACGATGATGAACCTGCGGGCGCTGCGCGTCGGGTTCAAGGTGGTCGAGGTACCGAGTTTTGAGGCCGACCGAATCTATGGTGAGAGTAATCTGCGGGCGATCCCCGATGGCTGGCGGGTGCTCAAGACGATGATCAAGGAGCGCTTCAAGTCCCGGCCAAAAGTCCGATCGTCGGCCGCTACCGCCACGCAGATGGAAGTATCGCAGTAGCTATGCCAACAGTACAAACATTTTCCGTCATTATTTGCGCCTATACCGAGGCCCGCTGGGACGATTTGATGCGCGCAGTTGAGTCGGTACAACACCAGACGCTGCCGCCGCAAGAGCTTATCGTCGTGGTTGATCATAACCCAACTCTGCTGGCCCGCGTTAAGCGCGAGTTGCCGGGGGTTATCGCGGTAGAAAACCAGGAAGCGCGTGGCCTATCGGGAGCGCGGAACAGCGGCATCGCGGCGGCCCACGCCATGATTGTGGCCTTCCTGGATGACGACGCGGTTGCCGCACCTGACTGGCTGGAGCAGTTGGAACGTGGCTATACCGATCCCCAGGTGGCCGCCGTGGGGGGCATGATTACGCCGCGCTGGTGCGCCGGTCGGCCCGCCTGGTTCCCGTCCGAGTTTGACTGGGTGGTCGGCTGCACCTATCGCGGTATGCCGGTCAGTGATACCCCGGTGCGCAATCTGATCGGCTGCAATATGTCGTTTCGGCGCAGTCTGGTGGTGGCAACTGGTGGCTTTCGTATCGGGCGGGTGGGGCAGCTTGCCATCGGTCAAGAGGATGATGAAACCGAGTTCTGCATCCGTCTGGCGGCAACCTATCCCGGAATAGTTATTTTGTATCGACCTACCGCGCTGGTCCATCACAGCGTTCGAGCTGAACGAGGAAAAGTGAGCTATTTTATGCGCCGCTGCTTCTCCGAGGGTCTGTCCAAATCCGGG
>CAKZQX010000668.1 GCA_937141995.1 uncultured Chloroflexaceae bacterium
GCTGCCGAGGCAGGCACTCAACCGGCTAAAGCCGGGACTCCCGCGAATCGTATATCCGTTATTTGCGCAACGTTCTATGCCGGTATCTCGGCAAGCTCTGCTTCGTACCGCCGGTTGACTGCGTCCCAGTCGATCACATTCCACCAGGCATTGATATACTCCCCGCGCTGATTCTTGTACTTCAAGTAGTAGGCATGCTCCCAGACATCAATGCCCAGCAGTGGCGTCTGGCCCTGCATGTAGGGGCTGTCCTGGTTGGCGGTTGTGGTAATCAGCAAATCCCCCCCATCCATGACCAGCCAGCCCCAGCCGCTGCCAAAGACGCTTGATCCCGCTTCGGTCAACTGCGACTTGAAGGTGGCGAAGTCGCCAAAGGTGCGGTTAAGCGCATCCGCCAGCGCGCCGGTTGGTTCGCCGCCGCCATTCGGACTCATCGTCAGCCAGTAGAGCGTATGGTTGATATGCCCGCCCCCATTGCGGCGTACCGTTGTGCGGATATTTTCCGGCAGTTCGTCCAGATGGGCCAGCATGTAGGGCAGGGTCAGGCTCTGCTCGCGCCACTCCGGGAAGGTCTCCAGCGCGGAGTTAAGCCGGTTGACATATCCGGCATGGTGCCGGTTGTGATGGATCTGCATGGTCTGCTCGTCAATATGCGGCTCCAGCGCGTTGAACGCGTAGGGCAGGTTGGGCAGCATATACTCGCCCAGGACATCCTGTGCCTGGGTCAACTGAGTGACATCGGCGAGGGTCGGATCGACGGTGGTGGTCGGAACCGTGCGCACGGGTCGGCTGGAACTGCAAGCGGCGAGTAGCCCGGCCGTTGTGCCAAGACCGAGCGTTCCCAGGAACCGGCGGCGGCTGATTTTGGTCTGTAGCATAAGCAAGCTCCTCCTCGTTACGGGCAGCAGCATGGCTGCCGCCCTCCAAATGCACTTCAATATGGTGAATATCTACAGCGGCGGGACTATTATCGCACACTGCGTCAAGCCTTCGGCAGTGCCGGCCGGGTGGAGCGGGTCGCGGGGGAGCAATGTCCCGGTTCATATCCGTTTGCCGGCAAAACAGCAATGCGTCGTAACGGGTTCAGTTGGCGCAGGAGCGGCACGTTCCCGTCCAATATCGCTGTGTTCTGTATGTTCTCTGTGGCTATGACAACAAATCAGGATCAGGTTGCACAAAACGTGCCAGGCAGCACGCCCGACAGCGGATACAGAACAGCACTGCGGAAGACCTGTGCTACAATAGCCGCCATATCTCCACGAGGACCATACTGGTCTACCTGGGGGTGCCGGCCGTTTGCCTGCACTCGTGCGCGCTGATCCGGTCACGCGCGGATTGCCCATGCCCGCATGCGCGCAGGTGGGCGGGATTGTCGTAAGTTGTATCAAAGGAGGAAATGTATGACCTATCGGTTCAGATGGATGCCACTGGTGCTGTCGGCACTGCTGGCGCTGCTGGTGGCCGCATGTGGTACGGGCGCGCCCGCCGAGGTGGCGGGAACTACTGAGGCTGAAATCGACGAAGCTGCAGAAACTATCGAAACCGGAGTCGGTACGGCGGAACCGCTGGCTGAAACGGCTGAGGTGGAGATCGAGGAAGGTATGGCGACGGCTGAGGCCATGGGCGGGGACGTGGCCGGTACGGCGGAACCGCTGGCCGAAACCGCCGAGGCCGAGATCGACGAGAGTGTGGCGACGGCTGAGGCCATGGGCGGGGACGTGGCCGGTACGACGGAACCGCTGGCCGAAACCGCCGAGGCTGAGGTTGATGAAGGTATGGCGACGGCTGAGAGTGTGGTTGAAACGACCGTGCCCGAAGCGGATGTCGCCATTGGCGATATCGGTGAGCCGGTGGCCGACCTGGGTGGCCGCACGCTGATCATCGGCAGCGACACCGCCTACCCGCCGATGGAGTTTATCAACGATGAGCGGGAGATTGTCGGCTTTGATGTGGATATGATGAATGCCATCGCAGAACTGGTCAATGCCGAAGTGCAGTTTGAAACCGCCAACTTTGACGCCATCTTTGCCGCGCTGTCCGGGGGCGAGTATGACCTGGTGGTCTCGGCGGTTTCGGTGACCGAGGAGCGCGACGAGATTATTGACTTCTCCGCGCCCTACCTGAGCGTCGGGCAGGTGCTGGCGGTGCAGGCGGAGAACACCGCGATCACGAGTGTTGATGATCTGTCCGAGGGAGTGATCGTCGGTGTCCAGCGCGGCACCACCGGCGAGCAGGCCGCGCTGGACGCGGGCATCCCCGATGGCGACATTCGCCGCTATGACACGATTGACCTGGCCTTCCAGGATCTGGCAACCGGAGCAGTTGATGCGGTAATCGCCGACGGCCCGCCAACCGCTCAGTACACCGAGGAACTTCCCGGCCTGAAGGCAGTCGGTGGCCCCTTCACCACCGAGGACTATGCGATTGCGCTGCAGGAGGGCGACGCTGAGTTGCAGGAGGCAGTCAATGCCGCGCTCAGTCAGTTAAAGGAGAATGGCATCCTTGAGGAACTGATGGAGAAGTGGAACCTGCAGGATGTGGCAACTGTGCCATAGTCTGTCTGTGGGGACATACTGTTGCATGCGAATTGGGGCGGCCATACCGCCGCCCCATCGTCCTGTTTCAATCTTCCCAATGTCTTATTTTACACGAGTTACGCGGTGCGTATCCAAACCGGGCGTTTTCACCCGATGAACGTCCGATTCGCCTGCGGCAGCATGGTACTTCTTTTTGTCTTTTTCACACAAATGTTACACAAAGTGTAACATTTGTGTGAAAAAGCATGGAATCTTCCGCCCTGTCGGAGGCGGAATCTCCTGTCGGGTTAACGACCGCGTAACTCGTGTTATTTTACAGGACTTACGCGGTGAGCATTCAAACGTCCCGATTCGCCTCCGGCAGGGCGGAAAATACTAGCTTTTTGATAAAAACTTTACACAGAGTGTAAAAGTTTTTATCAAAAAGCCGCATAATGTACCATGCTGCCGCAGGCGATTCTGGTTTGCGCTGGGTCAAACGTCCGATTTGAACGAGCAATCGCGTAACGCGTGATTTTAACTGATCGTTATCATACTATCCACATGCTGTCCCGCTTCCCGCCGCGACGGGATAGCACCAGACTACGCAGGAGTACCATGGCGAGTGAAAGCGAAAGACAGGGCGGTGGCCGGCTCACCCATGGTGTCGGTCTGCCCCTCCGCAGGATGCCCTACTGGTTTATTATCATTCTCATCTTCTTTCTGGTTACATTTTATACCATATTTAGCTCAGAAGACTACCGCGATACGCTGAGTTTTATTGCCGAAGGTCTGGTATTTACCATCCTGATCACCGTTATCGGCTATGCGATTGCCCTGGTCGTCGGCCTGGTGATCGGGTTGGGCCGGGTGTCGCGCAATCCGGTGATCTACACGCTGGCGACGCTGTATGTTGAGGTGTTTCGCGGCGTGCCGATGCTGGTGATTATCTACTATGCGCGCTTTGTAATTGTGCCCTGGGTTGCCACCGATCTGCTCAATCAGCCGCAGATCTTGCGCAACGATCTACTGATCGGCGCGATTCCCCTGGCGCTGGGCTATGCGGCCTACATGGCCGAGATCTACCGCGCCGGGATCGAGTCGGTCGAGCGCGGCCAGAACGAGGCGGCTCGCTCGCTGGGCATGAGCCATGTGCAGACGATGCGCTATATCGTTCTGCCGCAGGCCATCCGCCGGATTCTGCCGCCGATGGGGAATGAGTTTATTGCAATGCTGAAGGACTCATCGTTGCTCTCCGCAATTGGCGTGCCGGAGTTGACCTACTGGGGGCGCAATCGCATTGCGGCAACCTACAACACCTTTCTGGGCTGGAATACCGTCGCCTTTCTCTACCTGATTTTGAGTCTGATCCTGTCGCTGGGCGTGAAGTGGATCGAAAGGAGGAGCGGCAGTGGACACCACTAACCCGACTGAACCGGTTGAAACGGAAACGATTGTTCACACGCTTGGTAAAACTATTATTCAGATGGAGGCAATTACCAAACGCTTTGGCGAACTGGTTGCCCTTGATACTGTTTCACTGGAGGTGCAGCGCGGCGAGGTGCTGATGATCATTGGGCCGAGCGGCTCCGGGAAGTCTACGCTGCTGCGCTGTATCAACTATATGGAGGTGCCCACCAGCGGCCGCGTCACCGTTGATGGGATCGATATGAGCCGGCGGCGGGTCAATATCAACAAGGTGCGCGAGGAGGTCGGGATGGTCTTTCAGCGCTTCGAGTTGTTCCCGCACCTGACCGTGCTGGAGAATGTCACCCTGGCTCAGCGGATTGTGCGCAAGCGCAAGTCGGGTGATGCCGGTGAGGTCGCGCATGATTTGCTGCGCAAGGTGGGCATCCCGGAGAAGGCCAACAACTACCCGGCGCAGCTCTCCGGCGGGCAGCAGCAGCGCGTCGCGATTGCCCGTGCGCTGGCGATGCAGCCCAAAATTATGCTCTTCGATGAGCCAACCTCCGCGCTGGACCCGGAGATGATTAAAGAGGTGTTGGATGTGATGCTTGAGCTGGCCCGCGAGGGCATGACGATGGTGGTGGTCTCCCACGAGATGGGCTTTGCGCGGGCTGCCGCTAACCGGGTGGTGTTTATGGACCAGGGGCGCATTGTCGAGATGGGTGAGCCGGATCAGGTATTCGATCAGCCGCAGCACGAGCGCACGCAACTCTTCCTGAGTAAAATCTTGCACTAATACCCCGTTACGCCGGTCGGTGCGGACAGGCAGATTGGTTTTTTCCGTCGAATCGGAAGGATTTGTATCTTTTCTACAAAAATATTTACTCAGAGCGCTATGTTTTTGTAGAAAAGATACAACTTCATCCTGCTACTACCGGCGAAGACCGGTTTTTGCCCTGACACTATGCCGGAACAGACTATGCCCCATAAAATATGTTACTAAAAGGAATGAGTATTAGATGTCATTTTCTGAACTCAAACGTAACTGTCTGGAGTAGGATCGAACTATCAAAAGCGTTGCGTGGTTGAAGCTACTATAGCTTTCCATAGATCTACTAACCAGTCGCATCTGCGAAAGGAGTTCAGAATGACCGCACAGACACGAGTTCTTGAAGTTGCTCAGCCCGTTCAGGATATGGCTTCCCGGTATGTCAATGCGATGAATGAAGTTATGGCATTGAATCTGGATATGGCCTTCGACGTTATGTTGAAGAACTATAGCTTTATGTGCAATATGCGCAGTTCGGCTGATGCGATGGTTGAGGATTTGCTCAAGGGCCAGCAGCGTTTTGTCACTGAAATGGTCCATGTAGCGCAGGACTATGCGGTGAAAATGCCGGATATGATGACAGTTCCCTCGATGAAGTAGTGAGAACAAAGAACTGAAAACAAAGAACTGAGAACTGAGAACCACATATCACGTCTGTTCTTTTTCCTTTGTTTGTTCTTTCTATACTCACTCGAAACCGCTGGCTTAGTCCGGCGGTTTCGTTTGCTGGACATCACGTATCAGGCGTCCCGGCTTCCGCCGGATCTGGTTCCCGGCAGGATGCGGCGGTCCCGGCAGGCATTCAACCGGCTAAAGCCGGGACGCCTGAACGCTGACGCCAGCGCTACAGTTCTCCAGCCCTCGGTTCTCAGTTCTCCAGTTTTCCAGTTCTTCCGTCCTTTGTTCTTCAACTCTTAGAGACTGTCTGAAAAGATGATTCGCGTCGGTCCCACGGCATGCTGGGTGCCCTGATCCACCGGACA
>CAKZQX010000669.1 GCA_937141995.1 uncultured Chloroflexaceae bacterium
AGGTGTGCGGTATGCTGCATTTGCGGCTGACACCAGCGACCAAACATCAATCGGGAACGGAGTGGACCCGGCTTTGCGCAGCAAAGGAACGCCTGGGAACCGCCCTGGCCGAGCAGGTCTCCCTGTCGCTGTCCAATATTCGCTTGCGCGAGCAGTTGCACCAGCAGGCCGTACGTGACCCGCTGACCGGGTTGTACAACCGGCGCATGATGGACGAGGCGCTGAACCGCGAAATCCGCCGCGCCAGCCGCGCCGGATGTACCTTCGGGATCATCCTGTTTGATGTTGACCACTTCAAGCGCTTTAACGATACCTACGGCCATCCGGCCGGAGATACGCTCCTGGTGGCAGTAAGTGAATTGCTGCGCATGCTCTTCCGCGCCGAGGCTATTCTCTGCCGTTACGGTGGGGAAGAATTTCTCATCATACTGCCGGAAGCCTCATTCCAAGATGTAATGGAGCAAGCCGAAGAGTTACGGCAGCAGGTGTTGCAACTGCGGGTACGCCACCAGGAGCAGGATTTGCCAGCAATCACAATCTCGCTGGGAGTCGCGGCTTTTCCGGTGCATGGCACCACTAGCCATGCGTTAGTACAGCGAGCCGACGCAACGCTGTATCAGGCCAAAATGGATAGAAGTGTTACTCAAGCGTTAGCAGCCGAAAAGGTCAATGATATAGCAGCTTATACTCTGCCTGCTTTTCCTGCTAATGTACGGGTTTCTATTCCTTCAGGTGTTGATGACATACTCATGAAACTTACCACAGTTGCAGTAACAGTACAAGATTATCTGAAAGCAACATCTCCTGTAAAACAACGGAACATCCTACTAAAGGCAAATGAACAAATTGAGGAATTAGCGTGGCAGGTGCAGATGCAAGTGCTGGATGATTTTTTTGGTCCATTACTTAATCGTATAATGGAACGCTGGCGGCATATACTTACTGCTGAAGGTGGTGCGCTGGCACGAGTACAAATTACCGAGCCGGTGCCCAATCCCTATGTGGCGGGCAATCCGGTGCATGGGGCGCTATTTGTGGGGCGCGAGGAGATCATGCGCCGCCTGGAAGAACTCTGGCGCAATGCCGGGCAGGTGCCGTCGGTGATCCTCTATGGGCATCGGCGCATGGGCAAGTCGTCGATTCTACAAAACCTGGGGCGGCGCTTTGGCACACAGACCACGATTGTGGACTTTAATATGCAGCGGGTCGGTCTGGTGGGCAGCACGGGGGAACTGCTGGCTAACCTGGCGCTGGCGCTCTACGACGCGCTCCCCCCACCCCAACAAACCACCCTGACCGAGCCGGACGAGGAGCGCTTTACCACGCAGAATCCCTACACCACCTTTGACCGCTTCCTGCGGCAACTGGACGGGGTGCGCGGCGAGCAGCGCTTTATCATTACCCTGGACGAGTTTGAACTGATCGAGGAGTTGATCGACGCGGGTATGCTGGAGGCGCGGCTGCTGGCCTACTGGCGCGGCCTGATCCAGACCTATCCCTGGTTTGTGATGGCCTTTGCCGGGCTGCATACGCTGGAGGAGTTGCGCCACGACTACTGGCACCCGCTCTTCGGCAGCATTACCGCGATTGATGTCAGCTTCCTCTCCCCGGAGGCGGCGCGGCGGCTGATCACGCAGCCCGCACCGGATTTTAATATCGATTATGATGAGGCCACAATTGCGGCGATTATCGCCCTGACCAACGGCCAGCCCTATCTGGTGCAACTGGTCGGGCATGCGCTGGTGACGCGCTTTAACCGCCAGACCTTTGAGGAGGGGAAGGAGCGACCCCGCCGTTTTGCCCAGGCCGATGTCGAGGCGGTGATTACCGCGCCGGAGTTCTACCGCGACGGCAACGCCTACTTCAGCGGGGTCTGGGCGCAGGCTGAGGGGAGTGAACCGGCGGGGCAACTGGATGTGCTGCGCGCGCTGAGCCATGCGCTGCTCACGGAGGCCGATCTGTCCCGCGTCACCGAGCTGGCACCGGCGCAACTGCGCGCAGCCCTGGCGACACTCGAGCGGCACGATGTGGTGGCGCTCCGCACCGATGGGCGCTACGGCTACACGGTTGAGTTGATGCGGCGCTGGGTTGTGGATCGAGTGAGTTTTGAGTTTTGAGTTTTGAGTTTTGATACCGATTTGTTGTTATAGCCACAGAGAACACCGAGGACGCAGAGATGATAAATGGGAACGTGCCACCGCTACGCCCGTTGCGCCCATTTCGGCTGATTGCGGGTTTGATAGCACATTGGTATGAGTGCTGACCACTGACCACTGATCACTGATCACTGATCACTGACAACTAAAAAACAAATGGAGGTCATTCATG
>CAKZQX010000670.1 GCA_937141995.1 uncultured Chloroflexaceae bacterium
GCAGGTCATACAGGTCGGTTGCTTCGTCCTCAGCAGATGATGTCCAGCGCTTTTACATGGTTCTCAGCCCGCACCATCAGGAGCGCTACCGGCTGATTACCATCGGACGGAAACAACTGCCCAAAATTGAGGCGAAGGATGATAGCAACCGGGCATGGGGTTTTGTAGATCTGACGGTTAGAAAACCAGAGCAGATTGAGGAGGCGTTCCAGGGCGATGTGCATGAGACCAAAACGCGCGGGACACGCGTTCAACCCGCCGCGCGTCCCGCCGGGGAAGGTGTGTATGATCTGGTAATCCATGGCGATCATACACACCTGGTCTATGCGCTGGAACTGCCGGATGGTCCCGGCGCGGTGCAGCAGGCGCTCAACCTTGTTGCAGAGGGCAGCTATATCTTTAGCGTGAAGAACCCGGAGCGACCGGCATCAAAACCAGTGGGCCTGAGCCCCAGGCGCATGGCCGACCTGCCAGAGAAGTTGCAGGAGCGCTTTCAGAATCGCCGGTTTATCAGCGTGGATCCGCCCAATTTCCTTGATCACGAAGGTGTTGAACTGCTGCTTGTCGGCGCATCAGCGGATGTCTCGGGGGAACTGGGTATCCCACTCAACTCGGAGGATGAGAACGAACAGACCGCCGAGATCTTCAACGAGCTACGCCTGGCAAAGTCGGAGCACCCGGTTAAACCACTCTTTGAAGGGAAGTGGGAGTAATCCACAGGCTAATGAATATTCAAAAATAGTCTGAATGGGGAGTCTGGTAGTCATAATGAAGTTATGCAGCAAATGCGCCGGGCAACTTGTGTAGTTGCCCGGCGCGACTGCCGTAGGGGCGAGGGATTAGACGCTACTGCTACTTTCGGGGCCGGCGCACATAGATCGGGCTCTCGTTCGGGTAGAGGCGGAACACGCCCTGTTCCGCCGTGACCTGCCAGCGATTGCCGTTCCGATTGTGGACATTGGCTTGCGCATGTCCGGTTGGCACATCGATGACACTCGGCTCCAGTGCCCAGATAACATCGACCGTCTCGTTGTCCTGCAGGAAGCGATAGGCATACACTCCGCCCCCACTGACCAGGCGGACTTCGTCGAGGGGCCGCTCGAAGGTTGCGCCACCCAACTGCCGATTTAGCGTCACAAACGCGGTATAGGCCGGCCGGGGCTGGCTGTAGTCATCATAGTTCCCGGCGAAGCGCATCAGGCCATAGCCGTTATGCACCTCGTCCTTGATGCTGTACCAGAGCACGCGCCAGACCCCCGCCGCGCGTAGCAAGACTGCCGCCCGCACCATATAATTCGCCTGGTCTTCTTCACTGGCCTGACCGGCGGGATCACGATCGGTTGGGAGGCTACTCCAGCCATACTCCGTCACCCAGATGGGCTTGCCGCCGGCCCAACTGGTGACCCGTTCAATGCTCTTGATCGATGCCATCCCAATCTCGCCCTGGGCTTCGGGCGTGGCTGGATCGACATAGGGATGAATATTGATGATATCGAAAGCCCACCAGGCCCCATGTTCGGCAACCGTCTGCAAGAAGCTGCTGTCAAAGGGGTTCAGACCACCGATCAGAACATTCGACTCCGGGGCGACCGCGCTGATCACCGGGTAGACCGTGCTTAACAACTCGGCGTAGGCAATCGGGTCGGGGTGGGGCAGCCAGAACTGCGGATTATCCGGCTCATTCCAGATTTCCCAGTGAACGATGCGGTGGCGGTAGCGCATCACCACCTGGGCGGCGAACTCCGCGAAGCGCTGCGGGTCCGGCGCATAGAATGACGGCCCCGAGGGATCATCACCGGGCTCGTAGGTAGCCCACCCCGGCGGATGTCCCAGCACGCCAATGATATTTAACCCGCGCCCCACCAGCAGATCGACCATGCGATCATAATATTCCCATTGGAAATTCCCCTGCTGCGGTTCGATCCAGAACCAGTGAAAATCCTCGCGGACCCATCCGGCACCACTACCGGCGATCACGTCGGCCGGCCAGTTCATGACATCATAATTACCATAGCGTGAGGCGATATGACTATTAACGCCAAATTCGGATTCGCGCAGGATTTGCGCCTGCGAGGAAGGTGAGAGCGAACTACTGATGAAGATGACAAGGAGGAGCACCAGGATAGCGAATTTGCGTGGCATGGCAAACTCCTGTGAATGTGAACAAGAATGCAGCGTCGTACGTACGGAATGCGGCGGGGAAAGACACCGGGCGACAGGATCACGGCGGCCCCATGCACATTTCAGTGGAGAGTAGAAATAACAGAAGTTATGCCTACTGTCAAGTTTCTTTCGTAGAACCGAGAACCGGGCAGAACTGAGAACCGGAGAACTGAGAACTGAGAACCGGAGAACTCGAAAGAACAAAGAACCGGAGAACTAAGAACAAATCCCTTTGTGGCTCTTTACTACTTTTCTGAAGTTATAAAAAAAGCCCGGATATGCCATCCTGGAGTCCCGGCTTTAGCCGGTGGGATGCCTGCCGGGACAGGGCCTCCTGCCGGGAACGCCCGATCCCGCTGATGAACGATGAAAAAATAGTCCGGATATGAATAACCGGGAGTCCCGGCTTTAGCCGGTGAATACCTGCCGGGGCAGCGACCTCCTGCTGGGAACGCCTGATCCGGCTGAAGCCGGGACTCCTGAGCGGCGATATCCGGATTAAACATTCAACGTTCAT
>CAKZQX010000671.1 GCA_937141995.1 uncultured Chloroflexaceae bacterium
ATACGAAATAGCTCACCAAAACCTGGCAGCCGTTTGTGCAGCAGACTGTCAACCGCTTCAAAGGTACTATCCCGTCGTGCAATTCCCGTACCACCGTTCGTGATAATAACCTGACACCCCTCGGCGGCGAATGCCTGCACGAGCGCGGTAATCGATCCAGGGTCGTCCTGAACTATCTCATATCTTACCACATCATGTCCATCCTGGAGCAAAGCCATGCGAATCGCGGCACCACTCGCGTCGGTCTCAAAGGTGCGCGTATCGCTAACGGTAATAATGCCGCACGGAATTGCCCCGGAGCGTTCCTCACCTGAGCGTACTTTATGGTCGTGATAACCCATACGGTTTACTGTCTCTCGCCGTAGCGTAAGCCGGAACTCGCGGTTTCAGGTTCTCTGCATATCCTACCACTTCAACGCCATTGTGTCCACTAGAAATCATAGCAGATTACCGCGAGCAGGCCAACTGCCCGGCTGGAAGATTTGCATCGGCTTCCGGTTGATCGTACACTCATGATCTGTGTCGTAAGCTGTGTGCAGGTGTTGTCGTAGCAGTATGCCTGCGTATGTCCGGGACTGAGCTGAAACGGGAGGCCATGTGATCAGTTTGTTAGGGCGGGTATCGCCATCCCACCACCACGCCGCTCCAACATCGTGGGTTGAGGATCTGCTGTTGCCCCCGATTGTGCGTAGCCTCTGTCTTGATGCGCGCTACGCCGGGCAGATTCAGGCGATCTTGATGGATCTCTGTCCCGACCCGGCGACGATTGTCTACCGCCAGGATGTGCTGGAGGATCTGCTGCGTCTGCCGGAGCTGGCGACGCGGCTGGAAACGCTGTTACCCCGGCTGGCGGAGCCGGCGCACGGTGGGAGTAGCCGTTGGGAAGCCGGGGGCGTGTTCCAGGTTACGGCGCGGCTGGCGGAACTTGAAGTGTATGTAGAGTGCGTGCAGGAGCTGCTGACGGCCCTGGAAGCGGTGCAGACCGGGCTCCAGGCCGCCGGGTGGCACGATCTGCTGGCTGAACTGCGTGACCGAGCTACAACGCCGACGTTTCGCGCGCTCCAGACGGAACTGCCGGAATTGCGCGCTCGGATTGAGCAGGCGGGCAGTGTGACAATTGGGATTAACCTGGATGCGCAACTCCGGCCGGAAAGTGCCACGCTCCTGGGCATTGACGCCGGACGTTTTGCGGGGCCTCGCTCGCTGCTGGGTCGCCTGCTGCGTGGTGAAGCGGCGCTGCCGTCCGGTGTGACTCCATTACGCCTGGCCGGCGACCGGCAGCCGTTTGGGCCTGATCGCCGGCTCTTCCAGGATCTAAGTGATTTGTTGGAGGAAGTGACCACACCCGTAGCTCAGGCGCTGGCACGCTATACACAGATCGAGAGCCGCGTGCTGGCCGGGTTGGAAGCCGAACTGGCGTTTTACCTGGGAGCCCGACAGATGATTACCCGCTTGCAGGCTGCGGGCTATGCGCTGTGTCGTCCGGAGATAGCGCCCTGTGCGGCACGAATCTGTCGGGTGTGGGGAGCGTACAACCTGGAACTGCTGCTGCGCCTGCGTGCGCACAGTTCGACAGGGGACAATCCGCCAACGGTTGTTCCGAACGATATCAGCTTTGATGACGCGGGCCGGGTGTTTGTGTTGACAGGACCGAATCGGGGCGGGAAGACGACCTTTACCCGCGCGGTCGGGCAGGTGCAGATACTCAGCCAGGCGGGTTTGTATGTACCGGGAAGTGCCGCGAGCATCAGCCCGGTCGATGGGATTTTCACGCTTTTTCCCGAAGCAGAGCAGGCGCAGACCGGCATGGGGCGTCTGGATGAGGAAGCCGCGCGTCTGGCGGAGATCTTTCGGGCAGCCACGCCACACAGCCTGGTGTTGCTGAATGAGCCGTTGGCAAGTACCAGCCCGGCTGAAGCCACCGACATTGCGCGGGATGTGTTGTCCGGGTTGCAGTTGCTGGGAGCGCGTGCGTTGATGGTTACACATTTACATAATCTGGCGTACGAGATTCCTGCACTGAACGCTGCAACTGCGGGTCAGGCTATGCTTGGCAGTCTGGTCGCCGGGGCCGCGCAACAGGATGGTGACCTGGCGAGACGTACCTACCGCATTACGCCGGGGATGCCCGCCGGTCAGAGCTATGCCGCCGATATTGCCGCTCAGCATGGGCTGCATCTGAGCCAGATTACGCGCATGCTGCGGGAGCGTGGCCTGGGGGAATAGTTGGGGCGCAAGGTGGACAAAGCACAGTGGAAACCCGGCCGGGTTTCCACTGTGTACCGATTGGGTGTTTGGGCGAACTAACCCTACCGGTATATGATTTCGATGACCTGCAGAGGGCTAGGTATTCCGCTCATCGAAGAAGTTGTCTACCTTCTGCTCGGCCTCTTCGCGCTTCCAGCCGTAGCGCTCCTGCAGCTTACCAACCAGCTTATCCCTGTTCCCGGCAACCTGATCCCAGTCGTCATCGGTGAGTTTGCCCCACTGGATACGCGCATCGCCCTTGAACTGATTCCACTTGCCTTTTATCACATCCCAATTCACTGCCATTACATATCTCCTTCTAAATTGGCTGATAACTGACATCCACAGTGATGTCTATGATGAAAAGTAGCAAGAAGTATGCCGGCTATTCTTCCCAGAAGGGACGTACCCAACCGCGCCGGGCGAGATCGGCCCGCAGTTCGAGCATAGCGGTATAGGTTGGCAGGATATAGAGCAGGCTGTCCGGGGGAAGGGTGGTCAGCGCCGTATCCACCGCGCGGGCAAGCTCCGGCTCAACGGCAATCTGCTCGGCGGGTATACCCGCATATTTTAGCCGCACGGCCATATCGGCGGCGCGTGTCCCGGTAACGAGAACGTGGGCCACATGCCCGGCCAGAAGTTCAAAATCGGCATCCCACAACCAGGATACATCCGTCCCATCGGCAAAGCGGTCATTAATTGCAATAAGCAGGTGCAGGCCCGGCTCGGGTGCCGGTGCGTCTACTGCCGTCGTTTGATCAGGGCGCGCTGTGTTCTGACTATCGATCAGCATACGCACTGTTTCGCTGGCGCCAACCGGATTTTTGATCAGGGCAATGAGCAGCGGTGGACCGGCGGGACCGGCCTGCAGTCGCTCGATACGCCCAAACGCCGCCGTAAATTCTTCCAGTGCCGCCCGAATATGGTGGGGTGGGACATCCAGTGCCAGACCCATCGTCGTTGCCGCCAGCGCATTGAGCGCGTTGTAGAGACCCGGTAGCGGGAGTTGCACTTCCATTGCGCCTCCCGGATAGGTCATACAGAGCCGACTGCCCGTGGTCCCGTGCAGGTCGAGGCGCATCAGGCGCACATGCGGTTGGGGCCGTGTATAGCCCGAAACCGGGCAGTGGTAATGCCCAATGTGGGCATAAAAGGCGAGCGTATATTCGTAGCGCGCGCCACTCCGGCGACAGAAGTGCGAGTCGGCGATGTGGGCGGCGGCACCGGTGGCATGCCGGGCATCTTCCAGACCGTAGTACCAGACCTGGGCGGCCAGATCGATACCGAGGTCGGCCACACCCGGATCGTCGGCGTTGAGCAAGATGTGCGTGGTTGGCGGCAGCGTCTCCAGGGCGGCACGCCAGGCGCGTGCCACCGTATCGACCTCACCATAGCGATCCAGTTGATCGCGGAAGAGATTGTGGATGATCACCAGTCGCGGCTGCGTTTCGGCAATGGCCTGGGGCAGCGCCGCTTCGTCTGTCTCAAACAGGCCGATTGTGGCGCGGGGCCGCCCCAGGGCATCGGTGTCGGCGATGGCCGTGGTGGTCAGGCCGCTAATCAGGTTTGCGCCGGCCCGGTTATGCAACACGCGCCGGTCGTCGGTGCGCAGAATGCCGGCAATCATGCGTGCCGTGGTGGTTTTGCCAT
>CAKZQX010000672.1 GCA_937141995.1 uncultured Chloroflexaceae bacterium
GCAGGGGTACAAATGGAGAAGCATGTTCCATGAACGAAATGACCTTTTACCCACACCGGGTAATACAGCAGTCCTACATAAACAGTTCAGGCGTCCCGGCCTATAAAGTTTGAGAATGTAATCGAAATATCGCTGGACTGGCGTCCCGAGGAACGAAGCTACGATTTCCAGCACGGATAACCGATCAGTGCCTGGAATAATCTACTATGCCAGGCAATTATTATACCAGAGGCACGTACGGGTGGGGGCGGTATGCGTCATTCCTGGCCGGCCAGGTTCATCCAGGAAGAGACAAATATTGCAGGAAGAGGCATAAAATCAGGGCCACCGGCACCCACCGATGGCCCGACCAGTTGCCCCGCTGGGCAACCCGTGATCTACTTGAGCGTATCCTTCACGATCTGGGCAATATCGGTGGGCAACTTCGCAACCTTCACCCCGACCGCCTCCAGCGCGGTGATCTTTTCCTGCGCCGTGCCTTCGCCACCGCTGATGATCGCGCCCGCATGGCCCATGCGCTTGCCGGGAGGAGCCGTCTGTCCGGCGATGAAGCTAACAACCGGCTTGGTGACATTGGCTTTGATGTAGGCGGCCGCTTCCTGCTCAGCCGTTCCACCGATCTCACCGATAAGCACAATCGCCTCGGTCTTCGGGTCGGCCTGAAACAATTCCAGTACATCGATAAAGCTAGTGCCGATAATCTGGTCGCCACCAATACCGACACAGGTGGTCTGCCCCATCTTAATTCGAGTCAGCGCGTCAATGACTTCGTAGGTCAACGTACCACTCTTCGAGACGACACCAACCGGGCCGGGCATAGCGATATTGCCGGGAATAATGCCCACCTTGGCCTCACCGGGGGTCAACAGACCGGGGCAGTTGGGGCCCAGCAGGCGCACGCCGCATTGCTGCACAAACTCATAGGTCGACACCATATCCAGCGCAGGGACGCCCTCGGTAATACAGATAGTCAGCGCAATCCCGGCGGCGGCCGACTCGCGGATCGCGTCGGCGGAGAAGGCCGCCGGCACATACAGAATCGAGGTGTTCGCGCCCGTCTCCTTCACCGCTTCGCTGACTGTGTTAAATACCGGCACTTTGCCGTCAACGGCCTTCTGACCGCCACGACCAGGGGTGACACCAGCAACAACATTGGTG
>CAKZQX010000673.1 GCA_937141995.1 uncultured Chloroflexaceae bacterium
GATTGGTTGACTCCGCTTCGGCTTTTCCCGCAACGGTTGCCTGATAGTCGGATGCGCTATCGGCGGTGGCGCTGGTGTCGGCCTGTGCTGCCATAACATCCTTCAGCACGGTTTTGAACGCGTCCCGATTCGCTTCAGCCGCCTGCTGGATTGCCCTGGTCATATGCTCCTGTCGCTCCTTCTCGGATGCCAGGAACAACTCGGTGGGCACCGAAGCCGCCATATCCCGCCGGACAAGTTCGGCAAATAGCCGCCGCCCCAGATCCTGATGTTTGCGCGCAAACGGTGCCTGTTCGATCTCCTTGAGCAGCTTAAACAGTTCAAAATCACTGTAGCTCTGCGCCGCGTTCCAGCAGGCCCGGCAGTATGCCGTGACAACCGTAATGGCCTCCTGCTTGATCTCCGGGTCGTGGTTCATAGTGTCATCCAGGAGCCACTGCAACTCAAAGCCCAGGTTGTAGCAGAAATCGGCCAGTTGCTCAACCAGGGCATTGGCGGCTTCCGGCGACAGCCCGGTCAGCCATGCCTTGAGTTGGGCATCTTCAAAGGTGGCATCAGCAAACGCCTGAAACTGCTTCGCCGTTTCATACTTCTTCCCACCCGGCAGTCGGTTGCGCACACTCGACACATAGTTTTGCAAACGGCCCGGCTGTGACTGGTCTTTCCCCGCTTCGGTCTGCGCTGCCTCTTCGTTCGATTCCGGCGTTCCGACGGTTTTCTCTAACTTCTTCTTGGCCTGCATATTGCGATCCACAAAAATCGCAATCGTTGCGCCGATCACAGCAGCAATAGCGATCGTCACGGTCACCATGGGTTAGCCTCCTCACTCAACTACTCGGTTATGCCAAAGCGATGAAACAGTCTGTCTGTTGCGTTTCCCACGACTTATGCGATCCTCTTAATTACACGACGTACGCGGTGGGTCTGCAAACTGGGCGTTTGCACCCGGGAATGGCCCGATTCGCCTCCGGCAGCCATGGTATGCTCTTTTCTTGTTCACAAAAAAATTCACGTTGTGAATTTTTTTGTGAACAAGATTCTGATCTCTTCCGCCCTGCCGGAGGCGAAATGCTCTGCCAGGTCAGTAACCGCGTACGTCCTGTTAATTATTACCGACAGCCGTTTCTGCATCAGGGTCTTCCTCCAGCGGCTGCGTCGGCGTAATCGTGTCGGTATCATCGAGCAGTCCGTCCAGCGGCGCGGTTTCCGTGAGCGTACCTGTCTGCCCAAGCATGCCATCCAGCGGCAGGATGAGCGGCGCTTCGGTCGGCACCAGCATCACCCGAATATCTTCGGCCAGCTTCTCAATGTAGCGATAAGTCAACAGATCCCGATTCTCGGATATCACGCCCCCGATCAGGGAGAGCGCTTCGGCGCGGCCCTGCGCTTCGATCAGGATTGCATCGGCCTGCCCGCGGGCCAACCGGCGCATCCGCTCGGCCTCATAGTCGGCCTGGATCTGTGCCTCCAGCGCAACCTGTTTACTCTCGATAGCGGCGGCGTACTCCGGGGAGAAGGTAATATCCCGCAGCAAAAACGCATCGAGCACCAACCCGTTGTCGGCAAACTCTTCACGCAGGCGGCGGTCAAGGTCGGCCTCCAGATCGCGGCGGGAAGAACTATTGACCTCTTCAACGGTAAACTGCGACACCTGCCGCCGTACGAGGGCGCGGGTCATGGGGCGCACAAATTCCTGGCGGTACCGATCCTGCCATTCGACATGCAGCAACACGGCCTGCTGCCGAGCAACGCGAAAGATAACCGAGCAGTTGAGCAGCACTTCCTGTCCATCGCTGGTACGGGCACGGATCGAGTCGTCCCCCAGTTCGTCCCCCTCGTCATAGCTGCTTGCCATCGTATAGGTTTGCCAGGCGATGGGGTAGCGCGTCACCCGTTCCACAAACGGCATAACCAGATGGAACCCACCAGTGAGGGGTTGGGGGCGTACACCGCCGACTGACGGAAACGAGACGACCACACCAACCTCGTTTGGGCGGATAAATACTACCGAAAACGCCAGCATATTAATAATAAGAACAATAATCAGCGGAATGACAACCGGGAACGAGAAGAGGCGGACAATCGCCGTCAGAATACCTTCACGCCAGAGGTTTCTGATGAAGAAGATTACCACATGGAAGACCAGGAAGCCTGCTGCAATGATACCGGCAATTTGTAAAAAATAATCGAGATCGCGAAAAGTGGTCATCTCGCTTGTGTCCTCATTCTCCGCAGTTTGAAAATTAGCCGACTAGTGTTGATGATAGGATGAGAACGCCTTGTAAACGCCTTATTTCGTGAACAGTCTGCACGCAAGGCGTTCATAAGGCGTTTTCATGCTACGCTTGTGCCGGTGCTCGCGGATTGTAGAGACTGATGAGAAGTTGCTTGAACAGTTGTCAACTTGAGCCAACGCTGTTAAGCCACCGATGCATCGCCGGAACTTACCGCAGCTATGCGTACTGAATCCCTGCGAATGAATGCGAATACCACCCGGCGGCGGGCTTTGCTCGCGCCGACAGTTCGCCAGAGCCCAACGCGTAGTGCCGCCCTGGCCGCGCTGCAGTCGATCCTGCAGGGCTATGGCCGCTCCACCGCTGCAGTTGATGCGCTTGCCATGGCTCCCGCCCCTACCGAAACGTACTCCCCCAGGACACTCACCCGGCTGGCCGAACAGGTCGGGCTGGAACCCCGTTGCCGCTTCGCCCCGGTTGAGCATCTGGCTGCGCCCGGTTGTATCGAGCTTCCGGCGCTGGTCTGGGCCGCACCGGATGAGCATGAAGCCGAACGCCTCCTCGTCCTCTGGCGGCGCGTCGGCCCCTGGGTGCAGGTCATGGATACGGCCCAGGGGTTGCGCCGGCTGCACACCGCCGCGCTGACCCGGCAGGTTGCCGGCGAGGCGATCCCGATAACCGGCCAGGAGTGGCGTGATGCTGCGGCATCGCCGGCCTTCACAACGTACTGGCAGCAGCGCCTGCGCAGTTATGGGTTTGAGCCACAACCGGCGGCAGCGTTTATCGACCAGGCGCAGGTGGCACCCGGCTGGTACCCCCTCGCCGCCCTGGATGCGGCCGTGCGTATGGTTGATCAATTGATCGCGGGCGGAGCGCTACGGCCCGGCTCAGCGGCACGCGCAACCCTGGAGCAGCTCTACACGCAGGCGCTGGCGGACGGTCCCGCACAACAGCAGGCCATCCCGGAAAGCTACTGGTCGGTTGTTCCGGCAGTTCCGGCACTACCTGCGCCGGACAGCACCCCGCCAGACGCAGAACAGTTGCTGTTTCACGGCACCTGGCTGATCGAACTGGACGCACCTCCAGCCACCACGCCGGCAGAACCAGCCGCAGCCGAACCGGAACCGGCAGCGGCAACGCCACCGCGCCTGACCACACCCGGCGCACAGACGATCTTTGCCTTTTTGCGGCGCGAGAGTCTGCTCAGTTTTAGCATCCTGGGGGCCGCCCTGCTCTTTGCCTCCGGCGCGGTGGTGCTGGAGGCGCTGCTGCTGCGTAGCGCAATGACGCTGGGGGTGCTCTTTCCAACGGCCCAGCAGCAGACGCTTCTGCTCGGATCACTGCTGCTCTTTGTGGTTGTGCTGCTCTTTCTGGAGTGGCATATCAACAGCACGGTTGCCCGCATCGGCCGCCGGCTGGATGCGCGGCTGCGGATGGCGGTGCTGGAGCAGTTGCCCGGCATCAGCGCGCATGCCCTGCAACAGCATGCCACCGCCGACCAGATGGAGCGTATCCACGCCTCGCGCGATCTGCACAACTTGCCGGAATTTGTCACCCGCGTGATCCGCACCCTGCTGCTGCTGCTTTTCACCCTGGTCGGGATTACCTGGATCGATCCGCTCAGCGCGCTACCGGCACTGCTGATTGTCGTGGTGACGGTTGGGCCATTCTGGATCGGGCGAACCTTGCTGGATGCGCTGAACCTCGACACGCGCACGCACCTGGGCCACCTGATGCGCTTCTACCTTGACGGGATGCTCGGACTGGTGCCGATTCAGGTGCATAGCGCCGAGCGGACGATGCGGCGCGTCTATGAGCGCTACCTGGCAAACTGGATCGGCAGTATGCTGGAGCTGGCCAAAGCCGAATTCTGGATTGCCGCGCTGGAGCAGACCGGCAGTCATCTGCTGATTGCGCTAACAATTCTGCTGTTTGTGGCACGGAACGGCAGCATTGTCGAACTGCCGCTGCTGCTCTTCTGGCTGTTTCAACTGGCGCTGCTGGGGCGTGATCTGGCGCGCCAGGTGTTTCGCACGCTGAATGAGCAGAGCAAATGCACCCGCTTCACCGATCTGCTGGATGCGTATACCCACACTGAGCCGCCGCCCGCGACCACCAGCACGCCGTCGGCTGCGGCAACTCCGGCAACCGACGCGACAACTGCAGCCGAGGCAACGGGTGTTGCCATTGATTTTGCCGACGTCAGTGTGCAGGCGGGCGAAGCCACGATTCTACAGCCGTTTGACCTGACCATTGCGGCGGGCAGCCATGTTGCCATTGTCGGACCCTCGGGCGCGGGGAAGTCAACCCTGGTAGGCCTGCTCTCCGGGCGGCAGCCGGCCGCCAGCGGAACAATCACCCTGGATGGGCAACCGCTCACGCCCGCAACCCTGGCCGCGTTGCGCCGGCAGACCGCCTGGGTCGATCCGCTGGTGCAGATCTGGAACCGCTCCCTGCTCTACAATCTGGCCTATGGCGGGGAGCGCCTGGCGCTACCGCACCTGCTGGAGCAGGCCGATCTGCGTCCGGTGATTGGCGCCCTGCCGGATGGTATGCAGAGTCCCCTTGGTGAGCGCGGGCGGCGCGTGTCGGGTGGGCAGGGGCAGCGGGTGCGCCTGGGACGCGCGCTGCAGCGCCCGGATGCCCGTCTGGTGATCCTGGATGAGCCGTTTCGCGGGCTGGACCGGGAGCAGCGGACCGCGTTGCTGGCCCGGGCGCGGGCCTACTGGGGCGACACCACGCTGCTCTGTATTACCCACGATGTGCGTGATACCGACGATTTTGAACGGGTGCTGGTGGTTGCGGATGGACGCATCGTTGAGGATGGTTCGCCGTCGGAACTGCGGGACAAGCCCGACTCGCACTACCGGGCACTGCTGGAGGCGGAACAGGCCGTGCGCGAACGGCTCTGGGCCGGGCCCGATGTCCCCTGGCGCACACTCCAACTCGAAAACGGTATGTTGCAGGAGTACACCAGCACAAACGGGGCAACGGCTGCGCCCACAGCCACCGCCGCCATCCCGCCCGAACTGCGGACGGAAGCCGCCCCACCTCCCCCGGCAAACGCCGAGGAGCGCTACCCGCTGAGCTGGAATAGTGTCGATCTGGATGCAGCCGTGCGTGCCCTGGCCTATGCCACCGGCCTGAGCGTCAAGCAACCCGCGCCACCACCACCGGAGCGCCAGGATAGGCCGCAGGCGCAACGGCTTGAGCAGCAACTGGAGATGGTCGCCAGCCGCCTGAACCTGGAGATCGAGCCGCTTGAAGTAGCCTACGGTGAACTGACGGCAATCCTGCGCTACGCCGGCCCGGCGCTAATCCGGCTGCCCGATCAGCGGCTGCTCCTGCTGCTGGGAACAACGCCCTGGTGGGCCACCATTCTCGCGCCCAACCTGCGGCGCCGGCGGATGCCGTTGAGCCGGCTGCAAGAGTTGATCTGCCGACCGCTGGATGCCCCACGCATGCCGGAGGTTGAGGCCACCCTCGCCGGCCTGCCGCTGCTGCCGCGACAGCAGGCGCCGGCACGGCGGGTGCTGCTGGAGGCGCGGCTCGCCGACAAAACCGTGGGTGAGATCCGGCTCTTGCGGTTGCCGGCCGGCGCACCGCTGCGGCAGCAGATACGGCAGGCCGGGTTGCTGCGCTATCTGGCGATGGCCCTGGGGGGCGAGTTGCTGAGCAGCCTGCTCTATGTGGGCGTCTTCGCGCTGCTGCTCCTGACTATCGCCGAACAGCGGGTTGCCGGCGGCTGGATGGTGGCGGCGCTGCTGCTCTTGCTGATGCGAGTACCGGCCGAGATGACCCGCTGGTTGGGCGAACAGTTTGTTGCAGTAGGGCTACGCGATATCATCAAGCGGCGGCTGTTCCACGGGGTGCTCCAGCTTGATCCTGACCGGGTGAAGCAGCATGGCACGGGCCAGTTCCTGGGGTGGGTGATGGAGTCGGAGCGATTGGAACAGGCAGCGCAGGCGGTGCCCTTCCTACTCAACACCCTGGTCGCTTTGGGGGTGGCGGGGGTGCTGCTGGCGCTGGGCGCGGGGGGCATCCTGCACAGTCTGGTGCTGCTGCTCTGGCTGCTGCTGCTGGGCCTGCTCGCGCGTGGATCGTTGCGGGCCTACCTGGAACAGCGAACCTACCATCATCAGATGACGCGTGATCTGCTGGAGCGGATGGAGGGCCATCAGACCCGGCTGGTGCAGGAAGATCCGCAGCGCTGGCACGATGAAGAAGATCAAGAGCTGGCCCACTACCACCTGCTCTCGCTGCACGACGACTACTACCGCACGCTGATGGCGGTGGTGATGCCCTACGGCTGGTTGGCCGTCAGTCTGCTGACGCTACTGCCGGCCTTTCTGCTGCAACCGGATGCCTGGGCGCAACTGGGGAGTAGCTTTCTGGGCATCCTCTGGGTGTTCCAACTGCTGCGCGCCGCGCTAACGGATCTGTTTGATCTCATCCGGGCGATTGGTGCGCGGCGGATGCTGGAACCGATTGAGGCGGCCGCTACCGGCTCCGACCGCCCACTCCACACGCGGTCCTGCCCGGCGCACCTGGCAAACCGCCGGACGGAAGAACATCCGCTGCTGGAGATGCAGCAGGTCCGCTTTGCCTACCCCGACCAGGAGCGCCCGACCCTGGCAGACTGTGATCTGCATATTTACCCGGGCAACCGACTGCTCCTGACCGGGCCGTCCGGCGGGGGCAAATCGACCCTGGCAGCCCTGCTGTCCGGGCAGCGCGCCCCCCAGTCGGGGATGCTCTTCCTGTACGGACTTGACCGGCAGACCCTGGGTGCTGCATGCTGGCGGAGTCAGGTGGTCATCGCGCCACAATTTCACGAGAACCATATTATTGATGCGTCGCTGCTCTTCAACCTTCTGCTGGGGCGGGCATGGCCACCGCTGCCGGAGGATATCGCAGCGACGGAAGCCCTCTGTCATGAACTGGGACTGACGCCGCTGATCGAGCGGATGCCGCGCGGGTTGTATGAGCCGGTGGGCACGACGGGCTGGCAGCTCTCGCATGGCGAACGCAGCCGGGTTTATATTGCGCGGGCGCTGCTGCAGGGAGCCGGCATCATTATTCTTGATGAGAGCTTCGGCTCCCTCGATCCGCATAGCATGCAGGCAGCGCTCCGCTGTGCGCTGACCCATGCCCGGACGCTGCTGGTGATTGCCCATCCGTAGGGCGTTCTAACGTTGAAACGTTCTAACGCAAAAGAACCGGAAGGTGTTTAGATATGCTGATATTCGAGGTAAGTAAAGGTGGAAGTAAGCTCTACACCCGGGCGCGGGCATACTATCAGCGGCGCACAAAGCCGCGGCTTGGCGCATTGCTTACCAACCAGTCCGCCACCACGATCATCAATACATCCGCGCTTGCGCCCCTGCATGTGGAGCGCCTGGAAATCTTCCAGCGCTCGCATGTTGCGCCGCTGGCAACGGCGGTGATGCATGCGCTCGAAAGCATGAAGCCTCCGGCGTTGGCAGCGCTGTTCCAGGACACGCGCAGTCAACACCTCGCGGAACTGACCGGCGAAGAGATCGAACTGAGCGAGCGCGAACGCGAACAAAATCACCTTCTTGCCGTATCGCTGGTGGCACTGGCGATCAGCGGAGTAGCAACCCTGTTGCACTCGCCACTCATTCTCGCCAGCCTTCCCCTGCTCGGCTATCAATATATCTTTGTGCTCAAAAACACATATGCGGCATTTCAGACCAAAGAGTATCGCTGGCTACGCTCGTACGAGGCTATTGTTATGGGCGCCGAACTGTTGGCCGGTTTCTATCTTGCGAACGCTCTGGCCGCAACTCTCTACTCCATTGCCGAACGAGCGCTGGTCAAAGCCGAAGCACAATCACGCCAGAGCCTGATCGAGGTCTATGGACAGCAACCCCGCTCCGCGTGGGTTCTGGTGGATAGCACTGAATATGAAGTACCCTTTGCACAGGTGAAGGTCGGCGATGTCGTGGTGGTCAATGCTGGGGAGACAATCCCAGTTGATGGCAACATCATCCAGGGCAGTGCCTCGATTGACCAACATATCCTCACGGGCGAAGCACAACCCGTCGAAAAAGGGCATGGCGACCAGGTGCTGGCCTCGACGACGGTGTTGTCGGGTAAGGTTCAGATACAGGTCGAGCGGGCCGGCAACGAAACCACTGTCGCCCAGATCGGCGCAATCCTCAACCAGACGGCCAACTTCAAGGAAAAGGTTGAGATGCGTGGCCTGGCGCTGGCGGAGCGGTTTGTGCCCCCCACCCTGGCCCTGGGCCTGATCTCACTGCCCCTGGTGGGCACCAGCCGGGCGCTAGCGCTGTTCGAATCAAGCTTTGGCTACAACTTGCGCCTGAGTGGACCGATGAGCTTGCTCAACTTGCTGCAAATTGCCGCCCGACACGGGATTCTGATCAAAGATGGGGCCACCCTGGAACAGTTACCCATAGTTGATACAGTGGTGTTTGACAAGACTGGCACCCTGACCCTGGAACAACCACACGTCGGCACTATCTATACCTACACTGGGGTCAGTGAGGAGACGGTGCTCACCTGGGCTGCCGCCGCCGAGTATCGCCAGACCCACCCGATTGCGCGGGCGATTTTGCAAGCCGCCCGCAAGCGCGACCTCGATCTGCCCCTCATCGACGACACGCACTACCGGGTTGGGTATGGGCTCCAGGTCACGCTGGACGGACACACGATCCGTGTCGGCAGCGCACGCTTCATGGCGATGGAGCAAATAGCCCTCCCCGATGCCGTGCATCAACAGCAGGCGCTCTGTCATGACCTGGGTTATTCGCTGGTACTGGTGTCAATGGATCAGACTCTGGTGGGCGCCATTGAACTGCATCCGACGATCCGCCCCGAAGCGCGCAAGATTGTCGCACAGCTCAAGCAGCACGATCTACACCTGTACATCATTTCGGGTGACTACGAAACGCCCACCCGACATTTAGCCAACAGCATTGGTATTGATCACTATTTCGCCGAGGTACTCCCCCAGGATAAGGCCGCACTGGTAGCGCAGTTGCAGCGCGCGGGCCGTACGGTTTGTTTTGTGGGCGATGGGATTAACGACGCGATTGCCTTGCAGCAGGCGGATCTCTCCGTCTCCCTCCGCGGAGCCTCCACGGCTGCCACCGACACGGCGCAGATCGTGCTGATGGATAGCAGCTTGCGCCATCTGGTTGACGTGTTTGACCTGGGGCGTGAGTACCAGAGCAATATGGGCGGCAATCTGTTCCTGGCCACCGTGCCCAGTGTCATTTGCATCGGTGGGGTCTACCTGTTGAAGTGGGGCGTCGTGACAGCCATTATGCTCTACAACGTGAGCCTGGTGGGCAGTATGGGCAATGCGTTTCTGCCAATCATCCGGCGTCAACTTATGAGTGACAACACCACAGCCAAGTCGATCACTGCCCCGCAAGATAGTGCCGTTTCTTAGAAAGCATGACTTTCAGTCGCCATTGGCCGGTTATTGGCCAGAGCAAGGAAAAGTGAAATGACACCAGTGATATCTGTATCTTCTACAATTGTTAGCCAGGATAAAATCACCCATGTTGTTCAAGCATTATTACAGACGCCAACTCCAGAAAATAGCCAGCCCTGGAAAATCGTCGTCTGTGATAATATTCTGGAGATTTTCCATGCTTCTGATCGGGCAAAATTAGCCACATTTCCAGATGATTTGTCTGTCTTTGGAATTGGCATGTTAGTTGAAGTATTAGAACTAGCCTGTAGTCAGGTGGAATTACAAGCTGAAACAACATTGTTGCTGGAAGATCGTTCTGATGAAACCCCATGGCTGAGAGCAATACTCAACTCTGCTCAAACTATAGTCGATCCATTAAGCTCTGCTATTTTTTTACGTCATACTGACCGACGTAAATATGCTGGCGGAACCCTAAATGATCCGGTTTTTCATGAAGTTCAGCGGGAAGCTGCGGCTAATCCGGGCGCAAATATCTACTTCATTGACGAGTATCCCGATGAATATCTCCATCTTTTAAGAAATGCCGACCAAAAGGTGATGGAATGGAATGAGTTACGTCGAGATTTAATGCGCTGGACGCGCTTCACAGACCGTGAAATTGCCACCACCAGAGATGGTATGTCATGGCGAAGTTTTTTACGAGGGCCGGAAAATTGGGTCTATTATGCACGCTCTCGGGTCTGGTGGTTGGTAACTCGCCTCGACTGGTTTCCAGAATGGTTACACACATTTGAAACACGGTTTTTTGATGACTCTTCAGAGCTATCCCCCTCAAGTTATGATGATGGGGCCGGCATTGGCTGTATTACTACGGCCTCAAATCAACCTGACGATTTAGTGGCCTCTGGTCGATTGGCGTTAAGGGTGTGGTTGTTATTTAATCTACGTGGTTATGGTCTTCAACCTTTAACCAACCTGTCCAGTACTATTTATCCCTTACAACAAGGCCGGTTAAATATGCCTGATCATCTAACTCATCTGGTGGCTAATGGATATGAAACGTTACAACAAATTTTTGGTTTTTCTAACCAGGAACTGCCAATTTTTTGTTTCCGCGTTGGCATAGCAAGTGGTAAATATCCTGAAAATGCAAAATCATTACGCAGGACCGATCATGTATCATACAAGAGCACATTGTAATGTATGGTTGATTGTTGATCGTGTGCCGTTCCCAGGCATCGCCCGGTACCGTATCCGCCTGGGTGCATCCTCGCTGTAGTATTCAATAACAGGACTTACGCGGTGGTTTATCAAACCGGGCGTTTCACCCGATGAAACACAAACCGCCTGCGGCAGCATGGTACTCTTTTTATCTTTTTCATAAAAATTTTGCACACAGTGCAAAATTTTTATGAAAAAGAATGAAATCTTCCGCCCTGCCGGAGGCGAATCGGGCCGTTCGTTCAGGTGAACACCTGGTTTGGAACCGACCGCGTAACTCGTGTCAAT
>CAKZQX010000674.1 GCA_937141995.1 uncultured Chloroflexaceae bacterium
AATTGAACGTTGTTCAGACCACCAGCATACATACATAATACTGCTGCCGAGAGCTAGTAGGGTGAACAGGCCAGTCTCTAAACCAGCACCACGGGCAGTATGGATCAACAAATTTTGACTTGTTGCCACAATCAGCGCCGCCACCAATGCCCATGCTGATCCCAATAATTGCCGTGCTATCCGGTATGTGAGCAGCAAGATCCCCAGAGCCAAAATAACTCCGGCAACATATGCCCAAAACACCGGATCGCCATCGAGCACAATCACCAAAGCTGCCAGCATGGTCCACAAAAAATTTGTATATCCCTCAACCCGTTCACCGACATTGTAGACCAAACCATGACCGGCGACCAGATTCTGCGCATAGCGAAAAGAGATAAATGCATCATCCGATAACCATGATGGCCAGAGTACGCCACTAAAGCTCACCAGGGCTGCTATGAGAGATAATGAGAGGCGCACAACCATCTCGTGTGCCATCATTGCGGCGACGGCACTTGCCGGCACTACCAGCAGCACCAGCCACTCATAGCGTAACGGTGCCGGTTGATAGAGCGCGTAGCATCCCAGCAGCACCAGCATCAGACCACTACAGATCAGAAGCGTAGCACCCAACGATGTACCTATCCATCGCAGCCACACCCATAATCCGAGCAATGCCAGAGATAACACCATAGCAACCGACCAATCGCGGTATGGTAATGGTTGCAACGTGATATCCGTTAGAACTACACCAAGCTCTCGCTGATCACCTGGTGGACTAAAAGGCACGGTTTGAAGTGCAAGGCGCAACGTTCCGTCGGTATTACCGCCGGGAGGCATAATGAAGCGGTAAACACGGAACGTCGTATCGGGTGTGACGGTCAAAAAAGCATGTTCATTTGCCAGGAACGTCAATGGATGCATCCACTGGGGATGTGCTGTACGAACACGTACATCTGCCAGATATGCTGGAGCCGCATGATACCCAAAGGGTAATTGAATAAAGGAGTAGGCACTTGACCAGCGATATTCAAACTCCCTGTTCTCTTCAAGGCCATGAAAATTAACCAGGTGCATTCGATTCCGCGGCCATTTGACCGTCAGATCTACCGCATACGCTGGAAGATACTGTCGCGCAACCAGCGAACCACCAGCAACCACTAACAGCAGAATCAGCACAGCACCCAGTTCCAGCATGAGCTTTCTTACTCGCCAGACAAGCTTCGTGGCTACTGCACTGGATGCAAGTTGTGATGTTACCGATGATTTCATAGACCGACCTGAGTATTCTTCCAAGGTACCAAGCCCTCCAGAATGTACGAATGACTCAGAGTTTTATGGCATACTGATATACGCTTAGATGGACATTTATCCATTTTTACTGATGATTAACCCTGCGGAGCTACTCTACTGGTATAGATGTAAATCGAAAGTCAATATAAAAAAACCGAATACTGATCGGAATATCATTTCTCGCAGGGTCGGACGTTGCATCGGCATGTAATACGAGAGCATGCTCCCCAGGTGGTAAAAGCACATGAACCACTCGTAACTCAGGTTGCTTTGCCTCAACGTTTACCTGACCTAAATTGGTTTCATTCAAAGCAACTTGCAGTGAGCGTGACTGCTGATAACTTAACATGTGCATCGTCACAGTTGCTATCACTGGATGGTCAAGCGGATTAACCAGTTTTATTTCGGCTTCATCGCCCATCCAGCGCCAGCGGTGGGTAGCATCAACTTCCAGCGATTGCCACCCCTTACCGAGAAAGCCCAGAGGTTCTACCGGCCAAGTTGGTGGAATTGCATAAGCTTCCAATGATGCATCGGCCACGATTGCTGGTCCGACACCCAATTCATCTAAAAGGGTTCGAACCTGTGCAAAGTACTCAGACTTTCCGGAACGCAATTTGAGCGATCCGGTCAGACTGGTCAGATCCAGTGTCACATAACGGATAGCATAATCCGCCAACGCGCGCCGTCCCGATTCCGGCCATCCCGGTGATACAATATCGTTGCGCACAACTTGCCCCGTCCGCAACTCACGTACCCCTGGTGTATATTCAACAAAGGGATAGGCTGGCGGTCGAGCCACATAGCCAGCAAAGATCGGCCAATGATGTACGGTCTGTGCCAAAATATGTTCACCCCGATTGACATTGACATACATCGGCAGCGCCATCAATGCACCATCGTCTGGTTGCGGCAAGGTTGCATAGAAAGGATGTACCTTACGGTGAACGATGTCCAGAGGGCCAGTATAGCCATCCAGCGCAATAACAGCAACGATCATCACCGCAGCCAAGCTCCATCTGAAGTGTGGAACTACCCTTCGCGTCAACCAGATAAACCCGTAGGCTGCCAGAATTGCAACCATCAGGCTAGACAGCACTGCCATATGGCTGGGACGCTGACTGATACGAATGCCCGGCAACCCCTGCAATAGGGCGAATGGCAGTGGAATATTAGTTTGTATACCCGCAATTCGTAATGCTGGTCCCATCGCCAGCAGCATTGTCGCTCCAAGTAATAAAACCCAGTGCTTTGTCCGCTGCCAGAGCATGACTGCCCCAAATAGAGCCAGAAACAACCCGACCCAACCTAAGGCCACATTCCAGAATGTCAATAAATCCGGATAGACTGATTGGCGTGCTGCCTGTACTGCCTGCCCCCAGATTGGGTGAATTGGATTTGGCAAAAAGAAATCAATAATATCCGCAGAATGGCGCATTTGGGATGCACGTAAATCCCATTGTTCTTGATCAATAACCTGTGACACTGTCAGGATACGCGGAGCCAACACTGCTCCCCAAAGCACCAAGGGGACCATACCCCATAGTGCCAACCGTACACTGCGTGTACGCCCGGCAAACAGCATCCAGACCAGTATGGCACACCCGGTAAACA
>CAKZQX010000675.1 GCA_937141995.1 uncultured Chloroflexaceae bacterium
CGTGCCTGCCCGAGCGCCCGGTCGAGCAAGCGGATCCAGGGCCGCGCGGCGAGCATCGGCCTGCGGATCGAGTTGCTGCTGGAGCCGCGCCTCGGCTGCCGACAGATCCGCCAGGGCTTCCTCGCGGTTGCCGGAGTTCTGGCGCAGACGCTCTTCGAGTTCCGCCAGTTGCTGTTCCAGCATGGCGCGTTCTTCCGGCGTGAGCGTTTCGTTGTTGGCAACCTGTTCGCGTAGATCCTCAAGCTTATCGGCCTCCTCTTCCAAAACGGCTGCAACCTGCTGTTGCTGCGCCAGGATTGCATCCTGAGGATTGGGCACAAACAGCAGGATCACGCCGAGGGCCAGCGGCACCAGACTCAAGAGCAGAGGATTACGCTCGATTCGCAGGGGAATCTGGCGAGGATGCAGGCTGCGGGCGGCAGCGGCGGCATCCTCCTGCTGGAATGGGATGAGCGGCCCCTGCTCCGGCTGTTCATGCAGTTCCAGCGCGGTTGAGAGGCGTTCGCGCAGATCCAGCGTGCTATCCACGCGGCGCGCAACCCGCTGAAGCGGCAGCCGCCGGACAGTCAGATGCCCGCTCATCACGATAGCCCAGACGACCAGCGGGAGCAGCGCCAGGATTCGCAGATGCGGAATGGGCACAAAGAATCCGAGCAGGATCACCAGCGCAAAGAGCAGTGTAGCAATCCAGAAACTGCGGCCGGCAACCAGGAGCGTATCCCGCAGCCGCAACCGCCGGCCCATCGGCTGAAGTTGGCGACGTAGAAAATTATAGGCATCAGTCATCTGGGAAAATCCTTTGTAGAACTTAGAACCAAAAACTCAGAACCAGGAACGCGGAACCGGGAAACTGGTGGTCTTGCAACTAAGACGCATGGTGCTGCTTTCTGGTTCCCGTCGCTGCTGATTCCTGGTTCGCGGTTCTCGTTTGCTGGTTCGCGGCCTGGCGTTCTCAGTTCTGGGTTCTCAGTTCTGGGTTCTTTGTTTATCCTTCGCGCCGCCAGACCGAGCGCTCAATCGTCTGGCGTGCAATGCCGTCCCGATCCCAGATTTCGACGACACGCCGGCTCAAGATAGTAACAACATTGCTTGAGGGGTCCGGATTAGTCGGCACAATCTCGGCATGAGAGGCGGGCGCAACATGACGAACCGGACTGGTGGGGTGCTGCGACGGCTGGACTGACGATAGACGAATGCGCTCGATGCGCTGGCGCAACCAGGCCAGGCTGGCCTCAGCCGCCAGCGTCGCCAGACTGACCGCCACAGCCTGCCCAACCTGCTTGAGTTGCGCAGGTACCGTATGCCCGGCGATAATTATGTCATTTGACTGACGGGGAGCCAGTTCATCGCGGTCCAACGAGTTGCCGCATTGTCCACAAAAACGATTCTCAAGCGGATTTCCCCGCTGGCACTGGGGGCAGATACGCTCAACCATCACGCTACTCCTTGTATCAGGTGGAAAGCATCAAGCCGTTTATCACACGTTATGAGTTATCCGGTGGGAATGATCTGTTATGTCAAAGACAGGAGTTACGCGGTTGCTCACCCAAAAGGAACTTTCGCCTCCGGCAGGACGGAAAACTCCATGCTTGTTCACAAAAATGTTGCACAAGGTGCAACATTTTTGTGAACAAGATAAAAACATACCACGCTGCCGCAGGCGAATCGGGCCGTTTATCCAGGTGAACACCTGGCTTGGAACCGACCGCGTAATTCCTGTCAAAGAGTCGTTTGCAGTATAGCATAATCAAGAACCGAGAACAAAGAGAACCGAAAACCCGATTTTCGATTTTCCGCAGCTCTTGACTTATACGCATAAAAGGTGTACAATCTATTTTTGTGGCTGAGTAATCAGCCCGGGATCCGCGCTCATCTGGCACCAGCCGCCACTCGTCGCTGAGGGCTCCGCTGGTGATCGGGAATGGTCCTTGCGACTTGTTCGTGTCAACTACCTGGCGCAGAACGCATTTCCAGATGAGCTAGTGTGAGGCTGTATGGACGGTAGCAACAATTTAGCTTGCGGCGAGTTGCTCTGCTGTGCGCTCACAGCGCATCCTGGTTGAGGCCTATAACGGGTGATTTATGCGTTCCTGACGCCTGAATCTGTCACCCTCATCGGCCCTTGCATCCAGTGATGCAGGGGTTTTTTGTATGCCTCTTCCGGCCCCTAGCCACCAGTTGCCCCTCTGAGCGTACCAGTTGCCTCGCCTCCTCTTTTCCTGACGACCGACCATTGACCACCGGCGAACGCCCGGTTGCCACGGAACGTTGCCAACGGCACGTCCGTCAGACCGCGCCTCGTCGCATCGTCACGCCATTTGTCGTGCCGTTTTTTTGACTTATATGTACAAGGAGGGCATTGGTACAATTGAACAAGCAGACCTACACCAGCTTTTTGCAGGAGCGCTACAATCGCGCAAGTGAAGGCCCACTGACGGACTTTTTGACACGCCGGAACGGGTGCCTCTATCTCGGCAACCGGGTCAACCTGAATGACCTGGCCCGCCGCTATGGCACTCCCCTGGAAGTCGTCTACTATCCGCAGATTACCCGGCAGGTTAAACAGATGCAGACCTGGGCCGACCAGGCCCGCCGCGAAACCGGGTATGCCGGCAGCTTTCTCTACGCCTATGCCACCAAGGCCAACTTTGCCGCTGAAGTTGTGCAGACGGCGCTCGATGCTGGTGCGCACTACGAGACCTCGGCCGCCACGGATGTGGAGATTGCCCGCTACCTCTGGCGGCAGGGTATTCTGCCCCGTGACCGGCTCATTTTTTGCAATGGCTCAAAAGATATTGCGTATACGCGGGCGATCCGTACGCTGCGGGAGGATGGCTGCACCAGTATCGTGCCGATTATTGACGACCTTGATGAACTGGCCGAACTCCGCGCCTGCCCCGATCCGCTGAAGTTTGGTGTACGCGAGCGCGCCGCTGGCAACCGCGACGGCACCCACCTGGGCAATGACCGCTTTGGCCTGACCAGTGCGGAAATCGACCAGGTTGCCGCCGAGCTGCAGGAGAGCCGGCATCACCTTGTGCTCTACCATGCGATGATTGGCAGCCAGGTTGAAGACCGCGAACACTTCCTGGCAATGCTACGGGAGTCGGTCGCAGCCTACTGCCGGCTGCGGCAGCAGGTGCCCAGCCTGCGCTACTTTAACTTTGGCGGCGGTATACCCACCTCCGGCTATTCCCTGGATTTCGATTTTGATTATGCCACGTTTTTGCGCGAGTTGATGGAACAGATTCGGGAGGTCTGCGCCGCTTATGCCGTACCCATGCCCGATCTGATCGGCGAGTTTGGCCGCTACACCGTTGCCAACCATAGCGTCTTCCTGTTTGAGGTCGGCAAAGTCAAGGCCGGGCAGCATGGTGCGCCCGCCTGGTACATGATCAATGGTAGCCTGATGGTCAGCATGCCCGATACGGTGCTGGTTGATAATCAGCAGTTTGTGATTTTACCGCTGGACAATTGGGATGCGCCGGTACGCCCGGTGCGCCTGGCCGGACGCCAGACCTGTGACTCGGACGATATTTACCCCCGCCCGGCGCAGGAGCCGCTGCTGCTGCCCGATACCGGCAGCGGACAGGTGCTGGCGGTCTGTGGCGTGGGCGCGTACCAGCAGATGATCTCCGGGCGGGGTGGGGCGCACCACTGCCTGACGCCGGAGCCACGTCGCATCGCTATTGACGAACAGAATGGACGGCTGTTACTGGAGAGTAAACCACAGCAGGAGCGCACCGCGATTATGCGGCAACTGGGCTACCGGCCGCAGCGCGTGGCCCCGCCGCTGCGCATGGTGCCCCGCCCGGCAACCCGCAAAGCCGCCCTGACCAACCCTTGACTGACCACTCCCTGGTACAATTTCTGCTTGAACAAGACGGGCGACACCTATGTCGCCCGTCCGTGACTCTCCGGCATTCATTAACAGGACTTACGCGGTTGAGATCCAAACTGGACGTTTGACCCGATGGAAGCCTGTTTCGCCTGCGGCAGCATG
>CAKZQX010000676.1 GCA_937141995.1 uncultured Chloroflexaceae bacterium
CAACCGGATAGCCAAAGACGGCCAACCCACCATTCTGCTCCCAATACTCGCGGATACGCCCGGCAATACAGAAGCCGGTCTCATCAAAACAGCGCTGCGGACCACTCGGTGTTTCCGGTTGCGGTTGCGGCTGCGGCTGCGGTTGCGGCTGCGGCTGCGGCTGCGGCTGCGCTGGCATCGGTGCTGGCATCGGTGCTGGCGTATGCGTCAAAAAAACCGGATTTGTTCCAACATTGAAGGTAAACTGTCCACCAGTCGCATTCACCGTTTTGGTCTCACCCCAGAGTTCAACCAGTTGACCCTGACTGGAGCGCGTGGGAATGCGAACTTCAGCAAATTCGGTGGCCCAGAGTACATCAACAACTTCACTCCCCTTGCTAAAACGACGCCCATAGGCCGCCGAACCCGGCATTACCGTTACATCATCGAGATAAATGGTACCACTCCCACTACGGGTATCTGGGGCATCATCAAAGACTATCGCGCGCAAGCTAACGGGGAAATCAAGCCGGAGGTTGCCTGATCCCTCAGTGCGATTATATTGCTCAACCGGGCCCTGAATCGGCGCAGAAAGAAACTTCCATCCTGGTCCCTCGGCAACACCTAGTCGAAATTGAAGGGTCTCGCCCTGACTGTCACGTAACCAGACCTTTAACTCATGCCCACTGCTGTCACCATAGACCCATATCCCAATCCGTCCCGGAGTACCCGAAATAGGTATTGGCGATCCGCTTATAAACGCAACATAGTCATTACCGACACCAGGAAAAGTATAACGTAACTCCCCAGAAAAACTACCGCTATGCGCCTGAGCACGACTCTGAGTAAAAGCGCCATCCTGCGCACCACCCTGCCATGATCCGGCATCCTCAAAGTTCCAAACAATTTCCTGACCGCCAGGAATCACCTCACCAGCAGGTGTCGTTCCTGCCAACTGCTCATTAAGTGTTCTGAAGGCATTAAAAGCAGGCTTTAACTGCGTATAATCTGTATTCCCACTACCGAAACGGACCAGACCATACATATCCTGCGCACTATCATCCTTGAAGTTGTACCAGAGTACCTTATCAACCCCGGCAGCACGAATCATGACCGCGCTACGCACCAGAAAGTTTGCCTGATCATCCTCGTTGGTACTGTCGGGACCACCAGTTGACCAGCCAAACTCTGTTGCCCAGATTGGCTTATTACTATCCAGACGACCAATAAGTGCTTTCACGGAGCCAACACCAGCGGTATCAACCTGCCCATCTTCAGGGCTTCTTGGCCGGGTATATGGATGGATAGCAACAATATCAAAGGAATTCCATGCGCCATTATCAGCAATCTTCTGTAAAAATGATACGCCCGGATGAGGAGTAACAACCCCTGCTGACAGAACCTTTGCATCAGGATTAGCTGTCTTAATTGCCGGATACGTTACCTTAAGTAGTTCAGCATATGCCGACTCAGATGGTTGGGGGCTCCAATATTGCGCATCGTGGGGCTCATTCCAGATCTGCCAATAGTTTACGCGTCCTTTAAAATGTGCGGCAGCAGCAGCAGCAAATTCGGCAAAAAGCTGCGAGTCGGGAGCAAAAGAACCTTGCGATCCGCTATGCGGCGTCGCCCAGCCTGGCGTCGGCGCATTCAACACACCGAGAACACTGATGCCCTGGGCATTGAGCCGGTCTATAACTTCATCGTGCCAGGACCAATCATATGTGCCGCGCTCCGGTGAAATGCGCGCAAACTGAAAATCCTCGCGTGCCCAACCTGCGCCCGTTTGATTAAGTAGATCAACAGGAACATTTAGCGTCTCAAATGTTGCGTAACGAGATGCAATATGGCTACTGATACCAAAAGCCGAATCGCGCGGCGCGGTAGCCGGAGCAGAACGGGTTACACTCCCAGGAACCGCAAGAATGACGACGAGCAGACCGAAAATGATCAGATTGAACGTACGCTGCATGGGGTTGTTTTCCTCCTCGACTAGAAAAATGAACGCGCGACCGAAACCGGAATGCTAACATTTGGCAAGCAGAGCAACATCGTTGCTCAAACTCGCACACAGTCGGATTGGCAGAGATACCGTCTTACCTTACAATATGGGTATGGACATCCAGTCTTCCTTATCTGGTAGAGTTAAAGCTTCGAGACTACTATTACAGGCAACCGTATCACCTGACGCCAACAAAGCTGGCGACTTACCGCACCGCAGTACAAAAGCAGCAGATTTATCGTAAAAAACTTGCAAGATGCACATCCTCCCGAGTGCAGACATTGTACTCAGAGACGCGAAACTATATTCAAATATAGTCAACATTACCATACATTTCCAGGATCTTTTTGTGATCGAATGGCTGATTATTACAATCCATAAGTACTATCCCCAGTGAGGACCTATGTCAGAATCAACAGGCATATAGCAAAAATAAATAAACAAAGAACAGAGAACAAATATACCACCTAAAAAACAGCGGAATGAACGCATTTTTACAGCTCTAAAATATTTTTATAAGGTTTTTACTTTATGAAATATCACAACCTCATTGCCTGCTTAATTCTATTCATATTTTATGGGACTGCCTGTACCTCCTCAACATCGCTAGAAGAACAAACTCTGGCATTCTCACACATCGTTGATCTCAGTCATGTCATCGCGCCGGATATGCCCCAACAACCGGGCGAGTCACGCACGCAGATCTTACTACCCCACATACAGGATGGACCACAAGCACTGTATCTGAGTCTGCCCAGTGCCACCTATCTCAACATACCCAGGGCAAAAAGTAGCGATATAACGCTTGATCATATGTCACCACGCAACCTGATCCTCCCGGCAGTGGTACTGGATATGCGTGATCCGGCCGGTAATGATCCGGCATACTTGCTCACCATTTCCGAAATTCGGGCATGGGAACGCCGCCATGGACGGATTCCGGCTGATAGTATGGTGATTTTAAACACGGGTTGGGATAACCGTTGGGATCGTCCAGATGAGTATCTCAACCTGGATGCAAACGAGGTACCACAGGTGCCCGGCTTCAGTAGCGCTGCTATCGAGTTTCTGACGCAAAAGCGCCGGGTTAGCGGTCTGGGGAGCGATACGCCGAATATCGGAGGCTCAGTCAGTCATGCTGACAAACCGGCAGTGTCACACCTGCCGGCAGAACAACTGGTACTGGAAAATCTGACAAACCTGGAACAACTGCCCCCCACTGGCACAAACCTGGTCATCAGCGGCATGAAGATCCAATCTGGTTACGGCAGTCCCGTGAGTGTCCTGGCATTTGTACCTTGAACCGAATGATATTGTAGAGCAAAAGGGCAATGAAAAGACAGGATGGAAATAATCCATCCTGTCTTTTCATTGTCTTGCCAAAGATGTTAAAATCCTTTAACCCTTCGCCTGCTGGTAGAACTCATTCACTTTCGGCCAGTTGACCACGTTCCACCAGGCCTGGACATACGAAGCACGCAGGTTCTGATACTTCAGGTAGTAGGCATGCTCCCACACATCTACGCCCAGGATCGGCTTCTTACCCTGAGAGAGCGGGCTATCCTGGTTGGGTGTGCTGATAATCTCCAGTTTGCCGGAGGCGTTGACGACCAACCAGGCCCACCCGCTGCCGAAGCGCCCGGTAGCGGCGGATTCAAACTGCTCCTTGAACTTGTCAAAGCTGCCAAAGGTGCTGGTGATCGCATCGGCAACCGCACCGGAAGGTGTTCCACCACCCTGCGGGCTCATGATCTGCCAGAACAGCGTGTGGTTGGCGTGACCGCCGCCGTTGTTATTCACTGCGGTGCGAATGCTCTCGGGCACTTTGTCAATCGAGGCCATCAACTGCTCGATGGTCATACCCTGGAGATTGGAGTGGCCTTCCAGCGCGCCATTCACCTTGGTTACATACCCGCCGTGGTGCTTATCGTGGTGAATCCGCATCGTCTGCTCATCAATATGGGGTTCCAGCGCTTTGTAGTCATACGGCAGTGGTGGCAATTCGTAAGCCATATCTGAGACCTCCTAGTCTTGTTTAGTCTTGCTCTGCTTAGAACCGGCTTAAACCGTCACGGTATGAATAGTGTCTACCACGGAATGCGGCATACACCCGAAAATTGGCAACTACGAACACAGGTCAAGGTTGACCTGCTACCTCACGAGAATGCAATATCTATGCCAACGTGCTGCAAATATGCGGAAAAATATACGGACGAGCGCAGAGCATTACTAACCCAGGATGGTACGACAAAAAGTCGTAACCTTATTCTTGACAAACCGGGTCAGATGATAATGATCTGGTGGCAAAACGAATATCAGGATGAGAGAATGTTCTGGTGTTGGGCAGGGAAGTGAGTGTGAGTCAGGAACTCAGGCCGGAATGCGGTAACGACAACAGAGATCACCCGCCGCGATCGTTGTTTCACGTTCGATCTCGACACCCAGCAGTTCTTCGTAGAGTTTTAATTCCTGATCACAACTCTGCGGATGCCGGCGTGCGATGCAATCAATCGGGCAGTTATGCTCGGTCAGCAGAAACGAGCCATCTTCCAGTTGCTCATACTCGCACATATAGCCCTGTTCTGCCAGGATGCCAGCAAGTTCGGCAACTTTCTCAGCGCGGGTCTTGCCGTCCAGTCGGGGCGCATAGGTTGCGGCAAGCGACTGCCGGCGGGCACAAAAGAGTTGGGAGACGGCTTCTTCACCCCCCTGAAGGGCGATATAATCGAGTACTTCGAGCGCAAACTTCTCGTACTGCTTGGGAAAATGCCGCTCAGCCTCAGAGGTAAGGGTATAGAGATGGCTGGGTCGCCCCACACTGCGGCGCACCCCGGAAACTTCCACCAGGCAGTCACGCTCAAGCAGCGCCAGATGCTGCCGCACCCCGACCGCGCCAATGTTGAGTTCCTGGCTTAGTTCCAGCGCCGTCATTTGACCGTGCCGGCGAAGCAGTTGCAAAATTTGCTGACGTGTCGCGCCTTGCTCTTTGCGTTCAATACTCATATTGGCAACCATTAAATGTATTGCGCCTCAGGTTCGGTTTCCCCAGATAGTCTGACGACGCATATATGACGAAATATCGTAGGAAACCATAAAATTATGCACTATATGTCACGGTGCGTTATAATAATATTCTTGATACAACTTAGGCTTATTCTTCGGCAAAGCCTTTTTGCTGCTACTACGCATAGCTCAATCAGATTATAACACGGCGATTCTGGCTTTGTCAAGCAAAACATTATGTAAGTGACAAAACCAGCCCTTGCCGCCGCCCATTACCCGTTGGTATAATGTCCAGCGGCATGTTCTATGCCCGGCTGTTGTGCGCAGCAGCTTATATCAGGGTGACGTTCAGGACAATTTTTTTCGACAGGCAGGATAGCGTGGATTTACAACACTCCTCCACTCCCTCTTCGGAACAGGCCGTGGTTCCCCCGGTGATTGCGGGTGAGCCGGCCGATACCCGACTTGCGTCTACCAGCGTTGTACGCCCCTGGTGGCGTACTGCGTGGGCGACCCGGATTGCGCTGATCTTGATTCTGTTCCTGGGTGCCTATTTCCGCACGCTGGGGTTAACCACCTGGGACGCAGGGACCGGGCAGCATCCCGATGAGCGGTTCTTTACCGATACCGCCTCACTGGTGCGGGTGCCGGCCGGCCCAAGCGAATATTTCGACTCGGCGCGTTCGCCGGGAAATCCGCGCAATGTCGGCAAAACCTTCTTTGTGTATGGCTCGTTTCCGATTGCCTTGACGCGACTGGTAGCAGTTACGCTCACGCCCAATGCCGCCATGTCGGAGACGATCCCCGATATTACCGGACCCAT
>CAKZQX010000677.1 GCA_937141995.1 uncultured Chloroflexaceae bacterium
CTACGAATTGGCGGAACAACTCGACTGGACGCTGCCTGATGTAATTATCTACCCGACCGGCGGGGGCACCGGGCTGATCGGGATGTGGAAAGCCTTTGACGAGTTGGAGCAACTGGGGCTGATCGGCGCAAAACGCCCCCGCATGGTCACGGTGCAGAGCGAGGGCTGCGCGCCGATTGTCCGGGCATTCCACGCCGGTGCGGAGCATGCCGACCTCTGGCAAGGCGCAAAGACAGTTGCCGATGGGCTGCGGGTACCCGTCGCCGTGGGCGATTTCCTGATGCTGCGGGCGCTGCGGGAGAGCCATGGCACCGCCGTCGCCGTCACCGATGCGGAGATGCTTGACTATGCTCGTACGATGGGCGCGCTGACGGGCATCTTCCCTGCGCCGGAGGGAGCCGCCTGCCTGGCGGCCCAGGTGCGCCTGCTTCAGGCGGGCTGGATCAAGCCGGACGAGACGGTCGTCCTGTTCAACACCGGGTCGGGGCTGAAGTATGCGCATTTGTGGGCGTGATGACGCGGGGCGGCGACGAGGTGGGGCGGCGACGAGGTGGGGCGGCGGGGAGGCAAGTAGTACAGTACTACAACACTGTTGCTTCTATCCGTTACAGGGTGAATCCGGCATGACACACTATTGGACTTCGGCAGCCACAGCCTGATCGAGATTGTGCTCTGGTTTCAACGCATGTGAAAGAAGTGGGTTTCTTGTTGCAGGAAGGTTTTTATCGTGGTATCATTTTGATTGACTACTATCGATGTGCCTGGTAGTAGTCGGGGTTCATGAAGTGTCTGCACACAGCAAGGATAGCAGTACTAACTTGGAGACAGATATGAATGACGCACTTCTCATCGCAATTCTTTCCTTACTCGTTGTCACCGTAATCCTACTGATAGTTATTGCATATTTCATCATTCGTAATAATATTAGATCTAATCAGTTTGATTCTACCATCACAAGTGCTGTTAACTCCGCAATAGAGAAGTCAGCAATCAGGGAACATATTGGAAGAATTGAGGCGTATGCTCAGGATGTGCGTGCTGACTATAGACGACTTGATGAAATGCTACGTGCGCCGAAAGAGCGCGCCGATATTGGTGAGATAATGCTTGAAAACATCTTAGCAGATCAGTTACCACAAGATATGTTTGGAATTCGGAAAAGGCTTTCAAATGGAAAGATACCGGATGCACATATTTCTTCTACTTCTGGTATCATTTGCATTGACTCAAAATTCCCGCTTGATAACTACCGGCGTTACTGTGAAACACAAGATTTGACAGAAAAAGAAAAACTTTACAAGGCTTTCATCAAGAATATCCGAGAACATCTCCAGAAGATAGCAGGAGACTACATTACACCAGATGACGGCACAGTCAATTTTGCTTTCGCATATATTCAATCAGAAGCAGTATATTATTTTATGATAACAGAAGCGTATGAGTTATTACAAAATTATGCAAGAACAGGCGTGCAGGTAGTTTCTCCTCTTACTTTAACACACAAGATTGCCATTATTCGAGCAGGTATTCACGCCAAACGTTTATCGGAACATGCAGAATATGTCCATCAGGAGATAGTGCAGTTAAAACAAGCGTTTGCAGAGTATGATAAAGAATGGAAAACCTTCTTTCATCACTTCACGAACGCTCAGAAAAAAACTGTTGGTGATCTGGATAAAGCGTACAAGAAACTCCAGAGTGAATTTGATCAGATAGAAACCAATATAGAAATTGCCCGAAAATAAGATTGTCGAACCAATAAACCAACCACCTACCGCACCCGAGCGCCGGCGACTCCTGGAACTTGCCCGCGAGTATCGCACCGCCGGGTATGAGGTGATTGTTGCGCCGGAAGCCGGGCAGTTACCCGACTTTGTTGCGCCCTACTATCCGGATATGATCGCCTGGAACCAGCAGGAGACGGTGGTCTTTGCGGTTAAATCGCAGAAAACACGCGCCGTGAGCGTGCGACCTTCGTCACCGCAACGGAGCAAATCCTGTGTCCTGCAGAAATCCAGCGCCGATTGCGCGAAGCAGCACTCTTCGCGGAGCAGGAGTCGGGCGAAGCGGCGTTTCTGCTGGCCTGGTCGGCGACCGAAGCGGTCGTGCGTACTCTGGCCGTACGCGAACAGATCGCTGGGGAAAAGGACGCGTTTGAGTTCATCGTCAAGAACCTGTTTGCGCAAGGCATACTCGAGCGCAGTCACTATGAAACTCTAACCGAAGCGGTAAAGGTCAGGAATACGCTCGTTCATGGCTACAGAGAACCGCAGGCATTGGCAACGCTTCTGCGCCGCGTGATCACGGTCACCGGGCAACTGCTGAACGAAGGTGCGGTAGCCTGAGCAGTTGTTCCGCTGTGAGCGATCCCTCTTCCAACCTTATCTATCGGTTGCCGCTTCCAGTAACCCGGATATCATCACCACGGTAGACCGCCGTAGCCGTTGTGTGCATTCAATGCACCGTTCTGCTGCTGTATGTTATGCCCGCACTGAGTAGGCG
>CAKZQX010000678.1 GCA_937141995.1 uncultured Chloroflexaceae bacterium
TGGCCCGCCCACCATTCATAATGCGTGCATCGGCATGACCAAACAGCTTGCAGACCCAGAAGGCATAGGTCGCCCACCAGTTATATTGATCGCCATAGAAGATCAGCGTTGTCTGGTTGTCGATTCCCCATGCGTTCAGCATCTGCGCAAAACGGGGGGCATCCAGCAGATCGCGCCGGATCGGATCACTCAGATCGGTCATCCAGTCAAGCCTGATCACGCCGGGCAGATGGCCGGTATGGTAGAGCAGCGGATCATGGTTGCACTCCACGAGCCGTATACGCGGGTTGTCCAGGTTTTCCGCAACCCAGTCGGTTTCGACCAGAACTTCCGGATGCGCATAATCGGACATAGGTTCCTCCGCCTGATACACAGAACTGGTTAACGCCGTCCAGTCTTCATCATACCAGATACGAAAACTACATTGTGCCTGCCGCACCACCGTCGTAATCGGGCGATTCCTGGTATAATCATCCACATAGAGAATGTACGCGGTAGTCATGCGGTGAGGATCTGTGCAAACAGTTATTGACTCGAAACCCACTGAACGCCCCTCGGTCACGCGGCCCAGTCAGCCGCCCACGTTCCATCCACGCGAGCGTTTCGTACGCGTCTGGTGGTTCTTTTTGGGGGCGATTGTCCATATTTATTTCTGGGATATCTTTCTCGTACGCTTTACCCTGTTTCGCTGGTATGTGCGGCGTACCTCTACCCAACGCTGGGTAACTATTGCCCGGCGCTTCCGCCGGCTGGCGTTGCGGCTGGGCGGGGTGCATATCAAGCTGGGGCAGTTCCTCAGCTCGCGCGCCGATATCATCCCGGACGCGGTGCGCCACGAACTGGCCGGTCTGCAAGACGAGGTGCCCCCCGCCCCGGCGAACCTGGCACTGGAGCGCATTATCGAGGAGATGGGCGCGCCCCCCAGCGAGCTCTTCCTGCGCTTTGACCCGGAAGCGGTCGCCGCGGCCTCGCTGGGCCAGGTTCATTTTGCCACGCTGCGCGATGGGCGTGAAGTAGCGGTCAAAATTCAGCGACCGTCTATCGAGGAAATTATCGAAATCGACCTTAGCGCGGTGGCGCTGGTCGTGCGGATGATCAAAAATTATGGCCCCATCCGCCGCCGCGCCCGCCTGGATGCGCTGCTGGAAGAGTTCTCCAAAGTATTGCGCCGTGAACTCGACTATGTGCAGGAGGCACGCAACGCCGAGTTGTTTCGCGCTAACTTCGCCGATGTCCCGGGGATTTACGTTCCCCAGCCCATTTTTGAGATGACCACCCGCCGCGTGATGGTCATGGAGCGCATCAGCGGAATCAAGATTAATGATCTGGCTGCGCTCCGGGCGGTGGGGGTTAACCTGCATGAAGTGGCCGAGCGGCTCAACGAGACCTATCTCAAGCAGTTCTTTATTGACGGCTTTTTCCATGCCGATCCGCATCCGGGAAATCTGTTTGTGCGGGTCGAGCCGACGCTGCCGCTCTCGGCCTACACCAACGGTCACGCGCCCCCCTCGGAGCAGAGCGCGCCTTCACGCAATGGCAAAGAGCCCCCGGGGACACCCTTCACCCTGATCTTTATCGACTTCGGGATGGTCGGGAATCTGCCGCCGCAGACGATGGAGAGTGTGCGCAACGGTGTGCTGGGGCTGGCAACCAATGATGCCGAGCGGATCGTCGCAGCGCTGGATAACCTGAATATGATCTTGCCCGGAGCCGACAAACGCCCCGTCGTGCGCGCGATTGAGGTGATGCTGCGCTACTCCTACAACCGCACGGTCCGCGAACTCAACAACATGGATGTTGAGGCGATCTTCGGTGAGACCCAGGAGATCATCTATGATCTGCCCTTTCAGATCCCGCAGGATCTGCTCTATCTGGGGCGCGCCATGAGCATGGTCGGCGGGTTGGCAACCGAGATCGAGCCGGATATCAATCTGTTTGAGTCGCTGCAACCTTTTGCCCGCCAGTTGCTGGAGCGTGAACAGCGCGATGGCGACTGGCTGGGGTATGTGCAGCAGGAACTGCGCGAACTGGGGCAGATCCTGATCACCCTGCCGCGTCAGATGGATGAGTATTACAAGTCGGCCAATCGCGGCGAGTTGCAGATGCGCTCCGACTTTGGGCGACTGGAGCGTGGTATCCGGCGCGTCGAACGCTCGACTGATCGCATGGCGGGCGGGATCGTTGCCACCGGCCTCTTCCTTGGTGGGGTGCAACTGCGCACGCGGGGCCTGGAGAAGGAAGCGCAGCGTGCCTGGTGGGGCGCACTGGCGGCGATCCTCTGGACGCTACGCCCTCGCAACGACAATCGCCTGTAGATTATACAAGTTACGCAGTTGCTCACCCAAAAGGAAATTTCGCCGCCGGCAGGGTGGAAGATTCCATGCTTGTTCACACCCATGTTGCACAGCGTGCAACATGGGTGTGAAAAGATCAAAACGTACCATGCTGCCGCAGGCGAATCGGGCTTGCACCTGGTGAAACGCTCAGTTTGATCGTCCACCGCGTAACTCGTGTAGATTATAGATAGACGCACGCTATTTCACTATGAACCGTTTTGTTGCACTCAGACGCCGGGTTGCCCCGGTCCGCCGCCACCTCTCCCACCCGATCACGCTGCTGCAGGTGCTGGTTATGCTGCTGCTGCCGGCACAGGCGGCCCGTCTCGTATTTCAGCCGGATATGCGCGATGGACTGCGCCAGGCTGATATGCATTTCCAGACCGGCCGGTATTACGCGGCGCTGCGGGGCTATACCGCCCTCCAATCGGAGTATGACAACGCCGAGTTGACCCTGCGCCTGGGCATGGTGCGGACGGTACGCGGCGAGTATGATCTGGCCGAGCGCGCCCTCTGGAGCGCTCTGGGCCCCGAGTTGCCGAAAGAAGCGCACGAACTGACGCTGCTCTACCTGGGGTATGTGCTGGACCGACGCGACAAACCGGGACGCGCTACCGAACTCTGGGCGCTGCTGCCGGAGGACGCGCAACTCAGCGAATACCGCCATCTGCTACAGGCTGAACAGGCATTGCGCCAGAGCGACTATGCCGTGGCCGAGATTCACTACCGCGCCGCCCGCAGTCCGGCCCTTCCGTCCGACTGGCACGCCTTCGTAGCCTATCGACTGGCACTGCTGCGCGCCGCCGGCGACCCTGCTGCTGCCCGCAATACACTGGTACGGCAGCAAACGGTTACCCCGCGCGACCTCTCGCCGAGCGCGCAGACACCGCCCTTCCTCGCACCGCTGCTCCCCGACAGCGACACCGACGCGGCAGAACTACTGGCAGTGCTGCAAGCCGATGCCGCCACGCGCCCGCAACTATTGGGGCAACTCTATCTTGAGCGTAATCTTTTTGCGCTGGCCGAAGCCCAGTTCGCCCAGGTCGAACCCGACAGCCCCAATGCCCGCGCCGCCGCCGCCTATGCCGCCTACACCCGCTGGCGCGCCGGTGACACTACCGGCGGACAGGCTCGCCTGGAAGAACTGGTCGCCGCGCATCCCCATGACTCGCGCGCGCGCACCCTGCTGGCCCTGATCTACATCGCGCAGGAAGACACTGTGGCCGCCCGTGAGCAGATCGACACCATCACCACCCTCGCCCCGGCGGACCCGGATACGCATCTGGCCTGGGCCAACTGGTATGCCGCCCAGCGCGATTATGTGAAAGCGAGTGACGAATATCGCCGCGCTCTGAGCCAGGCCTCCCCGGAGCAGCGCGGACGCTATGCCCTGCTGACCGCCCGCTTTCATCTGAGTACCACGTATGAACTCTGCCTGAGTGGACTGCCCGCCGCCGAGATCGCTACGCGCGAACGGCCGGAAGATGCCGCCGCCTGGACCGTGCTGGCTGCCGGCCGTTACTATTGCGGCGAGGCTCTCGGAGCGGTGGAAGCCGCCCGCACTGCGCTGCGCTACAACCCGGCGGCCGATGCCGCGTTCTACCTGGGCAGCGCGCTGGCGGACATCGGTGACCGCGCGGCGGCGCGTAATGCCCTGGTGCGCGCGGCCGATCTGGCTCCCGCCTCGGTCTGGCGTGAGCGGGCCGAGATCCGGTTGGCCCAGTTGCCCTGAGACGTGTATCTCCTTACCCTGGACATCGTTCCCCGTAGCGCGGCGGCGCATGGTACAATAACAGCTATGATTTATAACAGGTACGCAGCGGTCTACGACGGCAGCGGACAAGTACGTTTTGCGCTCCTGATTGCGCAATACCTTGAACAACTTATGCAACGCCATCCGGTCAACGGGCAACACCTGCTTGACCTGGCCTGCGGCACGGGTACTCTGGGTTTGCTTATGGCGGGTGAGGGCTGGCATGTCACGGGCATCGACGCGTCAGAAGCGATGCTGGCCCAGGCGCAGGCGAAACTTGCCGGCGCGGAACTGTCGGGAACATTGACGCTGCTGCATGGCGATATGCGGGATGTCGCGGCCTGCGTGCCGCCCGCAGGCTACGATCTGGTCACATGCACCTACGATAGTCTCAACTATCTGCTGACCGAGGATGATCTGGCGGCCGCTTTTCGCT
>CAKZQX010000679.1 GCA_937141995.1 uncultured Chloroflexaceae bacterium
CTGCCGGATGAGCCCGTTCACGTCCAGGCCGGCAATCTGGTTGCGCACAACGTCGAGCAGTTCTTCCAGCGGGGCAAGCAGCGTTTGCGGGTTCAACTGGTCGATGAACTCCTGCAATGTGTTATAGCAGGTCAGCAGCGGAGCCAGCAATTTCTCCGGGTTGGCATGCGTGTCAATTGTTGCGATGAGTGACGCATAGAAGGTCGTCACCCCGCCGAGTTGCTGCATGATCTGCTCCCGATCCAGCCAGGCGCGCACGCGGCCCGCCAGTTCATCGTAGAAGGGGGTAATCTCCCGGCTGACCAGCGTGCCGGGCTCAAGGGTGTGAATGTTATCCAGGATCGCGGTAATCTGGGCCTGTACCGGCTCCAGCAGGGTCGCTACCGGCTGCATCACATGCTCATCGAACTGCGCCAGAATCGGTTGAGTGATTTTTGTGCCGGGCGGATCGATCTGCTCCTGCACTAGGTCAAGCGCGGTACCCAGCGCCTGCCGCAGGAGGGCATTCAGTTGGGAAACATCCACCGCCGCGAGGGTCGCCTTCATCTGGTCGGCCTGCGTGACCACCTGATCAACAATCAGATTGAAGCCGATCTGATCCAGATGCTGAATCACCAGGTCAATCCCGGCCTTCACCTGGTCAGTCACCTGACGCACCTGCGGATCGTCCAGCACCCCCACCACGCGGTAGAGCACCGTGTGCAGTTGCTGAATCAAGGGGCGAAAATCCAGGGCTTGAAGCTGGTCAATCACCTGGTCAATAAAGTCGAAGACCTGGACAATCACCCCATTTACTTGATCCAGCACACCGCTAATCGTGGTGGCGAATGAACTGAACGCCTGTTTGCCCTGGGCAATTGTTTCGCTGATGTTGAGATTGCTGATAAAATCGGTCAGTTGCCCGATCAGGTCGGTGGCAATTGCCTGCACTTTGACCAGCAGTTGGCGCGCCTGCCCGATGCCCCCGACGATAAAGGCGATGCCCTGGTCGATCAGGTCGATCACCTGATCGATCTGCTGACCGAGCAGCGCATCAACGGTTGTGGCGGCCTGCTCAATCGGCGCAATAAAGTTGCCAATCTGGAGGTTTTCCAATTGCTGGAGCGCCTGCTCAACCATGGGCGGCATCTGCAGCAGGTTGTGTGGATCGAGCCGGGCCAGCACCTGTTCCATCGTCGCGGTCATGCTGTGGCTGAAGCGCTCCAGGCCGGTGCCGAACTGCTCCAGGGTCGTGGCGGCCCCTTCGATTTGCCCATTCAGACTGCCCACTGCGGCATGCAGCGACTCCACCAGCGCCGGATCTTCCAGCGCGGCCGGTTCGCCGTTGATCACCTGCTGGAGCAGGTCGGCATACCCGGTCAGCCAGGGCTGGTCGGCCAGGTTGTCCAGCGGTTCAACCAGACTGGTCAGCGTGTCGAGTTGCTCCAGCGGGGCCTGCAGCGGGGCGGTAAACTGCTGCTGGAGTGTGTCTCCCAGGGTGTGCAGTTGAAACATGTCGATGATGGCGGTGGCATCCGTCGGCTGCTGCTGGAACTGCTCAAACAGGGGGACAATCTCGCCGCCAAACTGCTCAAACGCGCCGAGCAACTGCTGCGGCAACTGGTCCAGGTTGTCCGTCACCGCGCTGATGGCACCGCAGCGGCTGGTGATATCGACCGAGCCGTTGCGCATGTCGTCCAGCAGGCCGCGCAGGTCGCCGATCAACGCTTCCGGCCCCCCGCCGAAGGTCTGCGTCATCTGCTCAAAGCCACCGACCAGATCGGTCAGCATGCTGAGGTCGGGCAGGCTCACGTCGCCGGAGGTCGGCAGGCCATCCAGCGCGGGGAAGGAAAGGCCGGCGATTTCGGTAATCTGGTTTTTTAAGACATCTATACCAAGCTTCTCAGGTGTAATCTCATTTGGTATGGTCGTCAGTTGTTGCAGTGACATACAGTCCCCTGGTTATTGCTGCGGCCAGGTGAGCGGTGCCGGCTTACCCCAGTCGTCCGGCAGTTCAAGCGGCGGCGGCTCCGGTGGTGGCGCTTCGGACGGGCCGAACAGTCCCGCAATACCCTGCGTCACCTGGTCCAGTTCCCCGGTGACTGCCTGCATCTGGCTGACGGCCCCCGTGAGCGGCGTGGTAGGGTCGGTAATTTCGGGGATGGAGCCGGTCTGCAACGCATCGGGCAGGGTGGCAACATCCATAAATGCCTGCGCATCGGCCTGGATCGCCGCATCAACACTGGCCGTGGCCGTAGTTGGTTGCGGCGGCGCGACATACTCGACCAGCGTGAGCGTGTAGCTAAACTGATCCGGGTCGCGGGCCAGTTGAAATACCTCGAAGGAATCCAGGATGACCTGCCCAAAGTAGGCGCGGCCTACAATATCGGCCAGGAAGTCCACCGGCTGACGTTGTTGGTAGACCTTGCGCAATTCTTCCATATCCGCCACAGCTTCGGCTCCATAGAAGATACCCTCGATCTGCAGGCGCACCGAGGCACGCCCCAGGTCTTGCGCAACGGCACCCTCCAGACCGGGAATCCGGTGGTAGACGAACGCCGCCTGCTCCTGGGTAGCGATCTTGTGGATGCGCTTCAATTGGATACCGGCCAGATCAACAGGCATGCGTGTGCTCCTGCTTACGAGTCTTCATAGAACAGTGTGTATTCGCGCTGAATTTCGCGGGCCAGCGCTTCCAGGATGCGATCCAGATCGGGCGTCTGCGTGTTGTCGAATGCGCTGACCGTCGGGCCGGGTTGCGCCGGTAGTGGTTCCGGCGGTGCGACCGGTGTCGGTTGCGGGTTGGCTGCATCGGTTGCTGAGACCGGGGGCAGGTTGGTCGGCGGCGCAACTGAAGGCATTCCCACCGACGCGAGTGACGGTACGGCAGGCGGCGGCGACTGGACCGCCGGCAGGGTCGGATGTTCCTCCGCCGAGAAGCGTTGTTCCGTGTCGGCAGGATACCCCGACAGCGGCGGCGTTTCCCCGGCAACTGGTGGGAGCAGCGTTGCGCTGGAGTGGAAGCGTTGCTGCGCATGCACCGGGGGTGCCGCATCGGATAGCCGCGGCCCACCGTCCGCCGGCGGGGGCATGTCATGGATTGGATAGCGCGGCTGCGTGTCAATCGCCGGAGTTATCCCCGTCCTCAAATCCTCACCGTCCGGCGGAGTTGGAATATCGTTTGATGGATGCTGCGGTTGCGCATCCGCTTCCCGCGAGGCGGCGGCAATGCCGGAGAGAGCGGTCGTTTCCGGGTTGCCGGTTGCCGGCAGATGCGCCAGATCGCGCAGTGACCCCAGTGGAGCCCGAAGCGCATGTGCAGATTGCTCGAACGCCATGGCTGACGGCGGATCGGCGGCGGGCGGGTCCGGCAGGGCGGAGCGCTGCTCACCGGGCGTGACCGGTGCCGCAGATGGTCGGGGCTGTGCCGCGCCGGGCTGATCGGGGAGAACCTGCGCCGGGTAGACCAGTTTGGACTGGTCAGGCATGTCTCCGGGTGGGGCAGCATGCGCCGGTGGGCTGCCGGCGGATAGCGGCGGACTGGTTGCTGCCTGCGCCTGAGTTGGCGGTGGCGGCGCAGGCCGGGCCGGCTGATCCTCCCGCTCAGCGGACCAGGCCGCAACACTGCTGCCGGTGGGAGGTGTCAACTCACGCACCGTGTCCGTGGCGGTGACAGTAGCGGCGGGCGGAAGTGCCGATTGTGGGTAGGACCGGGCCGGCGCGTCTGGCGTGGAAGTGTCAGATGGATCGACCGGCGGTAGAAAGCCCTGGGTGAGCCACTGCTCCAGGGCCAGCAATGCCTCCGGCAGGGCGGCAACCTGCTGCACCGCCGCATCCACGCGCTGGAGTTCCTGCCCATCGGCGGCGGGGAGTATCGCATCCACCGGCCAGTCGGCGTTCCAGGCATGCAGGCGCGTCTCCAGTGCGGCCTGAATTGATCGTCCCAGATCGGCTAATGACTGCTGTTCCATCTTATGTATCCTGCTCGGCATCCAACAGCGTGAGATAGAGCTTCACCTGCGCCATCGTCATCGACTGCACCTGCTGCGGTGTCCAGCCGAAGGCACGCGCCAGGCGGAAACTGGCCTGTGCCAGGGGCGCGTCTGTCAATCCAGCGGGGGGCTTTTTTTTTCATCCAGACCGCTGATCGTGCGGATATGGGCAATCAGGAAGTTGACCATGCCCAGATGCATGCGCTTCACCTGTTCCAGCGTCAGTGTGGGCTGCACCAGCGCTTCCTTGATCATCAGCAGGGGAATAAGCCCCGGATCGTTGCGCGCCGCCTTCATGATCAACTGAAATGTGCCGATGGTAATAGGCCGCAGTTGCACCACCAGTTCCGTTGCGGTGGCCGCGGCATCCGGTGCGTGCGCCGAACCGCTGCCCGCCGGATAGAGTACCTGCAGCGGAATGGTCACATCAAAAGTTATGCCGGCTCCGGCCAGCAGATCATCGGCGGTGGGTGTGACTATGTTCATACGGCCCCTGGGTTATGCAGCATGATCCGGCTATCCGGCGCTTGCCTCGGTCTCTTCACTGCTGATACGTAGTGCCTTAAACGTGATTGACTCCATCACAAAATCGTCCTCGGGCAGAACAAAACTCCAGGTGTCGAACTTGACCCCGAAGACCGTCAGGGTGCTGGTTGCGCCGGGTTGGGCCGGGTTGGTAATATTGACCACGATATTGAAGGCGGGTTGCGCCATTCCCTCAGTCGGGGGCGGACTGGTTGCCCCGTCGCCGAGCAGCAGGCGCAGCATGGCCCCGTTGATGTGGGCGCGTTCGATGGTGCCGGTTACATTGATGTTTCCCGGGCGCAATTCGGCAGCGAAGCGCTGCCCAATCTCGTGATAGGGTTTGAGTTCATTCTGGACAAACACCCGTACATTCTGCAAGCGCCCCACAACGGAGGAGAGTTCATACTCGCCAATCAGCGCATCGGCCAGCGAGCCTTCGACCGTGGCGTTGTCATCAACCGCCAGCACCAGCGCCGCGTCCGAGCCACGGAATACATTCACATTTGGCATGGTTCTTTATCTCCTTCAAGCGTAGTGCTGCAACCTGCAACCTAATAACCTGCAATCGATCCCCTACCCCAGATACAGCGTGACCTGAATAAAGTCAATGCTAAAAGTAGGCTGCAACGTCAGCGTTACCATCACCTGTCCGGCAATCTGCTGGGCGCGGGTGGCGGTGACACTCAGTTGATAACTGACCAGCGCCTCACTCTGCACCATGCGGGTCAGGAAAGCATCGAGCGTGGCTTTCATAGCACTGCGCACCCGCTCGTTATTGAGTTTGCCGATGTAGGGGTTGCATGCTGAACGCACGCCATAGATGGCATAGTCAACAATGCGCCGGGTGGTGATCTGATGCCAGGCCGAGTTGGTGGCAGTGGTAATTCCCTTCACCACCCGGAAGCCCGCTCGTTTTTCCACCGCCAGCACCCGATGTTGCACCAGGTTTGCCAGTTCTGCCGCGCTAAACTCGCTGCTGACATCTTCAATCGCCAGCGTTTTGTTCGTGGGGCTGGCCTGCACCGGCAGGGCGGCAACCAGCCCGGCAACCGCAGCAGCCATATAGCTACCCGGCAACGCAACCTGCGCCGTGACG
>CAKZQX010000680.1 GCA_937141995.1 uncultured Chloroflexaceae bacterium
GACGACGTTCACAGGAGTTGGTGTCTCATTTGAACGCGCACCGCGGAAGTCCTGTAACTGATAGGAGTTCCGCGGTGCGCTTTGGACCACGAACGCCGCGACATGAACGAACACCGTGAAACGACCAGTGCCGACGTAGATCAGGTAATCCCCCATATGGCGGAGGATAGCGCTGCCGGTGGGGTGGAAGAAACCCGATCTTGGTCACACAAACATTCACAACGTGAATGTTTGTGTGACCAAGAAAGAAGCGTACCATGCTGCCGCCGGCGAATCGCGCGTCCACCTGGGCACATGTCCAGCGTTATGTCCCCACCGCGTAAGTCCTGTAAATGAAAGGAATTCCCACAATGTCCGACCGCCATCTGGCGTTGACGCTTGCCAAGGTCATTATTGCCGCAGCCTGGGCCGATGGTAAGTTGACCAGCAGTGAGATCAACTGCCTGAAGGATCTGCTCTTCCGCTTTCCGCATGATGGGCGCGGGCAGAGCCTGGAACTAACCGCGCAGGAGTGGGCCGAGCTGGATATTTACATTCACGCGCCCGTGGGGGCCGCCGAACGTGCCCGTCTGGTTGAGCAGTTGCAGAATGCGTTGCGACGACCCGCCGACAAGAAGCTGGCGCTTGACGCGCTGGAAGAGATTATCCAGGCTGATGGCGCTGTCACCGCAAACGAGCGCGCAGTCCTGGCGGAGCTAAAGGCGGCGATCAATGCCGTAGATCTGAATATCTTTGCTCAAATGGGCCGGTTAATTACCGGGCCGATGCAGCGCCGCTCCGAAGCGGTAGCGCATACGCGTGAAGCCTACCTGGAAGATTTTATCAAAAACCGGGTCTACTACAATGTGCGTCAGCGCCTGGATATGGACGATACCGAACTGAATATCCCGGAGGAAAAACTGCGCAAGCTCAGCCTGGCCGGAGGACTGATGGCCCGGGTTGCCCGGATTGATCGAGAGGTCAAACGGAGTGAGTGTGACGCGATGATTGATCTGTTGCAGGTAAACTGGGATGTCTCGCGCGCCGAGGCGGTCTTCATCGCTGAAGTCGCCGCGTCGGAAGCCAGCATCGAAATGGACTACTATCGCCTGACGCGTGAGTTTATGGCGGTAACGACGGCGGAAGAGCGCGCAGGCTTTCTCGATGTGCTTTTCGCGGTGGCCGATGCGGATGGCTTTATCTCTGCCGATGAGCATGCCGAAGTTCGCCAGATCGCGTACAGTCTCTACCTGACCCAGGAGCAGTTTATCCAGGCCAAACTGAAGATTCCCCGCGAGCGCCGGGAAACGTGAGTTGATTGCACTATTCCCGCTAGAAGACCAGATTATCTATATGGAAATGCTATAGTAATACCGGAGCAGTATGCTATAATCTGAAATAACACAAACAGATCAGTCGTTCTGGTATATCTCTAATCACGATTAATACCGAGATAGTATCGTCTCCAGCGCATGCGATCAACAGGGAGCAATCATGACCAACATAGCCAAACAAACCAGTACCAATCATCAGCGCACCGCGATCGCGTATTATCACAACCTGCGCGAACTTGTTCCCGCGCACTGGATCGAGCAAACCATCAAGGCTAATGGTATTCAGCAGCATTACTACCGTACCGGGGGCGTAAAACCGCCCCTTGTCTGTCTGCATGGCTTTGGTGAGTCCGGCCTCTCCTGGCTGCGGGTTGCCCGCATGTTGGAAGTAAACTATGATATCATTATGGTTGATGCGCGAGGGCATGGCGGTTCCAGCGGTGTGACCGGCGGCTTCGCGCCCGAGATACTTGTTGAAGATGTGATCAGCCTGCTCCATGCCCTGCGGATCGAGCAGGTCTGTCTGCTGGGGGCATCAATGGGCGGGAGCACGGCGGCGCAGGTTGCCGTAACTTCCCCCGATCTGATTCAGGCACTCGTGCTGGAAGATCCGCCCTGGGATCTGAGCGCGCAGTTGCCGCTGGTGGCATCACAAAAATATCAGGCGCGAATGAAGCGATGGCACGCCTGGCTCCAGCAACTGCAGGCGGAAACGCCCGCCGAACGACTCATCTCTGCGCTGGAACGGGTGCCACCGGGCGCAGCAACCTGGACGGAAGAGGAGTATGTGACCTGGGTCGAAGCCTGGGCCCAACTCGACCTTGATCTGGTGGCGGTGGGACCGGCGCTCTGGTCCCGAATGGAGGTTCCGTTATGCAACCTGTTGCCGCGCATTTCCTGCCGGATGTTGCTCATGCGCAGCGCCTATGCCTTTGCGCGGGACGCCCAGGCGCGACACATGCAGGAAGACGTTCTGGCCTGCCCCGACATTGTTGTTGCCGACTTTGCGCATGCGGGTCATTCGATTCATCGGGAAGCGTTTGAGGAATTTGTTATCGTGGTCAGAGCCTTCCTGCGCGAGTGCCGGCGGCGGCCAGACTAGCGTGTGACCATGATTTGATGGGGAGGGGGTAAAGAATGACGGAACCTAAGCACTATCAATCCCAGGTGCAGGTGGATGATACCACGCTTGCTGACACCGATACCTTTGTGCATTACTACGACCAGCATCCGACCGAGGAGGATCTGATGGGGGAGAGCGTAGCGCAATCGCGGTTAATTGCCTACCTGCTGCAGGTGCTGGAATGGCGCTACCGGGTTGAGGGCTGGTTTGTGGTGAATGATCTGAATATTTACCGCAGCAAAAAGCGTTACGAGTATCCATTAGCCCCGGACGTGGCGGTGTTCAAGGGCGTTGTGGTGGCGGAACATAACCGGCGGATCTTTCGCAGTTGGCGGCTCTACGAGCCGAATCGCCCGCCGCCCCAGGTGGTCTTTGAAATCTGCTCCGATACGACCTGGAAAGATGACCTGTATGCTAAACCGGCGAAGTATGCAGCACTGGGCGTGCGCGAATATTTCCTGTACGATCCGAATGAGCCGCCCTATTTCGCGCCCGCTTCGGGCCGACTGCGGGGCTGGCAGTTTGTCGCCGGCGTGCCAACAGCACTGGAACCTGATCCGCAGAGTCGGCTCTGGAGCGCGGAACTGGCAAGCTACCTGGTGGCGGATGGCGCATTCCTGCGGCTGTACGACTCTGAAGGACAACAGCGCCTGACCCAGGCTGAGGCCGAACGGGCGGCGAAGGAAGCCGAACGGGCGGCGAAGGAAGCCGAACGGGCGGCGAAAGAGACCGAACGGGCGGCGAAGGAAGCCGAACGGGCAGCGAAAGAGACCGAACGGGCAGCGAAAGAGACCGAACGGGCAGCGAAAGAGACCGAACGGGCGGCAAAGGAGGCGGCCTGGGCCAAACTGCGCGAACTTGGCATCGAGCCGCCGGAAAGCTAATGCTCAGATGATCAGGAGGTACTCAGCAATGATCGGGCTTGATACGCTGCCAACCCCGACTATCCTCGACTCCGTCCCCCGGGCCGAACCGGTGATTGTTCCGCGTCGCAGTCGCCCCTGGACAGTGGCGGATCTGTCGGCGCTGGCTGACGATGAGCATCACTACGAGTTGGTACGGGGAGATCTGCTTATGATGAGTCCGGCCAGTCCCGTTCAGGGCCGCTATGCCGAGCGGCTCTCACGCGCACTGGGGCAGTATGTTGAGGATCATGAACTGGGCGAAGTTTACACGGCAGAACCCGGTTTTATGCTGCAAGCGGAGCCTGACGCGATTGTGCGTGCGCCGGACGTGGCCTATGTTCACAGTGATCGCATTCCGCCGGTGGATCAGCAGGCCGGCTTCTGGCCGCTGGCCCCCGACCTGGCCGTCGAAGTGATTTCACCCTCAGAAACGGCGACCGCGGTGCAGGCGAAGGTGCAGGATTACCTGGCGGCCGGTACTCGCCTGATCTGGCTGGTGTATCCTGATAACAAAATCGTGATTGAATATCAACAGCCTTCACAGATCCGCCAGTATGGTATTGAGGATAGACTGGAGGGCGGGGCGGTTATTCCTGGCTTTCAGTATGCACTACAGCGACTGTTTCGGGGGTAGTGCCGCTGTCGGGAATAACAGAGTCAGTGCGCGGGGTAAGCATGGAGATCACCCCGCGCATCTCGTTGGCATCGCTATTACCACGCTAACAACGGCAAGGCATGTGGAATGGTGTTATCTTTGTACCAGCGGGAGGTAGCTCGTCGGCTGAATGCGCAGGACCGGCGCGTCGCCGGGTGCGGCACGTTGTTCGGCCTGCGGGTTAACGATAATCGATGTAGCAACACTAATGATTCCGCCGGGGTGGTCACATCGTAGGGCAACGGGCGGTGGTTGCGGTTGATTTTAACCCGGACGGAACGCTCCTGGCGGCCGGCAGCGAAGACGGGACAGTTCAGATCTGGGATGTGCAGAGCGGCACATTGCAACGAACCCTGACTATGCCGCGCCCCTACACCGGCATGGAGATCACGGGTGTACAGGGTCTCAGTGCGGCGCAGCGGCGCACGCTTCGCATCCTGGGGGCGGTTGAGCACGTCCCGCCGGAACCGGCGTAGCCGGAGATTTGTGAAATTTGCACATATAGACTGATGCTGGTATAATTTGCACCGTCAAACGAATTGCCCCCATAGTCTAGCGGCCCAGGACGCCACCCTTTCAAGGTGGAGATCGCGGGTTCGAATCCCGCTGGGGGTACCAATATTTTTTTGCTGAGTGCATAGGTTGATGTCGTAACGGTGTACAGGTTCGTGTCGCAACGATGCATAGGTTGATGTCGTAACACCTGCATCATACGACATCGGCCGATTTTTTGTTTCGGCACATTGCTCATGCTTGTATTCGTTCCTTCGTCAGCTTCCGCTTTACACGGTCTAGCATCTCCCGCGTGACCACGCGTCGCCCCTGGGAGAAGCTCAACGCATTCTCAAGCTCGTCGGCAAATATTGCAATGTTATGCCAGTCTCCCCTGGTCAACTGGTGAAACTCCGCCGTGGCCTTATTCACATCCAGTCGCGGCCCAAACTCCGCCTTGAGATTGACTTGCACGAGCTTGAACCATACAAGGGCGAACTCAACCTCTTCCAGGAAGCGCATTTCAATTCGTTCTGACCACGCAGCCCGTGCTTCACCCATCTTCATCAAGTGCTCGCTGAGCTGAAGCTTCTTGCCTTCTTCGGTCGTCGCTACCAGGATCAGGGCGCGGCGCGGCTTTGGCCCATAGCGCTCGTCGTGATACACGCGGAATGTGATGGCTTCCTCGATGGCTTGCTTGTCAAGATGATCAGCCCCGTCAATGATAATCGCGTTAATGGGTATCCGTTCAAGCAGTTCGTCAATATCTCCCTTCAGATACTCCGCATTCCGATAGGAGAAACTCTTGTAGCGCTCTTTGCCCTGGCGGTCTTTCAGTTTGTATTCGGTGCCTGCCGCCTTGTGCAAGGCCCGCCAGATGGTACGATACATGCTGTAAAACTGGGGGAGTTGTGCCTTTTGCTGTCCCATCTGTATGTACAGGGGAAACATCTGCGGATTGCACCCTTCGCGCTTAGGCCGCGTTGCCAGCCAATGGCTTATCAATGCCGATTTCCCACTTCCTGAGGGCCCAAAGACACTGCATATCGCTGCCTTCGTCGCCCGCTGTTCAACGGCATCGAGCCGCGCAATCAGAGCTTGCGTGGTGCGCTCTGGGGCGATGCGCGGCTTGTCTGCTGCGTTTCCATCGTCAGGAAGTGTTTTCAGCGTGATATATGGGCCAGGTATTGCTGTTGTGGTCATTCCTCGTCCTCTTCGCGCATACGAGCCTTCAGTTGCTGAAAGAGTGATGCATAGTCCGGCGATGCTGCTGCATCAGCGGCCCCCTGTGTGTCATCCCCATTATCATCGGTAGAAGCGTCCTCTGTTTCAGGCACGTCCGGTTGATGGGGTTGCCGTTTGGGAAGTTTTCCATCGGGAAGCACATCAGTATACTCTCCTGACGTCGTTTCCCCAATTGGTATGCCACCCAGCCGCAGGAGTGTCGCTGTCGTTTCTGTCTCAATCGCCTTACGTCGCTTCTCTACATCTGACAGCACACTGTTTTGCGCTTTATTGTGGGCTTCCGCGTCATGCGGCTGCGACCCTTTTGGAATAATCTCAACCCATATTTCCTTTTCCTGATCGAGACAGACCTCTGCGACCCATCCGGTGTCGAGCTTGACTGCCCAGAGTGGAACCGTAGCCCGCCCCTCCACGGCGCGCGCCCAGAGCGTGTACACATCCGCATGGAAGGGCCGAGGTTCCCATTCCATGCCTTTGAATTGCAATGCCCAGTTGTAGTCCTGCTTGAACGTGATCGTGTCATACACAAACTCAATATCCCGGAGTTGGGCAAGTTTGCGAATAGGCGGAGCTGGACGCGCCATGGCAGAACTCCAAACCTCGAAGCGTGTTTGCGTGCCATCCTTGCGGTGCGGTGTGTTGTTCCACTCCCGTCTTTTCTTTTCGAACTCTTTCTCAGCTTCGGCAAAGTCGTAGGGATCGTCATCTTTCTTTGCATGACTGACATCACTACGACTACGACTGCGATATTCCCCAGCCATTCG
>CAKZQX010000681.1 GCA_937141995.1 uncultured Chloroflexaceae bacterium
AAGCGTTGGTCGGCCCGCGCCAGCTCCAGCAGTTCCGCAAACAGCCGCACCTCATCGGTCATGATGCTCAGGCGACCAGCCGGTACCAGAGCACGCTGCACCTGGTCAAGAAAGGCATGGGAGATCACGCCGCGCCGCCGCTCCTTGGAGGTCATTTCGGGCACCGGGTAGTGCAGATAGACCGCCGGAAGCGAGTCGGGCAACAGCAGCGGGTAGAGCAGCTTGACATTGACCTTGATAAACTTGATATTAGGAAGCGCATGCTCCGCAGCCTGCTCCACCGCCCGATAGAGCGACTTGAGCGAAGTATCCACTCCCACATAGTTAACCTGGGGCATGCGGGCTGCCAGTGCGCAGAGAAACTCACCCGTTCCGCAGCCAACTTCCAGTTCAAGCGGTTGCTGATTGCCAAACAGATCCGGTGATATCAGCCGGGGAAACCGTTCCGGGTGTGTATGTAATTCACCACCGTGCCAGCGGATGAGATACTCTGATTGCAACGATGCGGCGGGAATGCGGGACCGCCGGCGCATGGGATAGCGACCTCGGGGCATAACAGATCTTCTTCTTTAACGAAACTAACAGCGCGCTACAGTTTTATACCACTTTTCACAAGGGTGATGATTGCTTTGAATATGTACTTAAACGGATCAGATTTTAACTGACCACCCTGTGTTACCATCAAGAAATGATGGGCAGTAAAAAGTTTTCCAGGCCTCACATAACTAGCGGCATGCAAAGAACCTGCTGCATAATGCAGTCGGTTCTAATACCCGAATATTGCCATCTTCATCAATTATCGCTTCAAATGTCTGGAGCATACTTTTACCTCCTCCGGCAGAATACTCGGCTTAATCATATCTTATACAACTCCTATGAATTGAGAGATCGCACGACATTATAACATCAAGCTCAAATACAGGAGTTACGTGGTCACTGACCCGAAAGGGAATGTCGCCTCCGGCAGGGCGGAAGATCCCCTTCTTTTTCACAAAAATGTTACACTCTGTGTAACATTTTTGTGAAAAAGATAAAAAGCGTACCATGCTGCTGCAGGCGCAGCGGGTTTCCATGGGGTGGAACATCCGGTTTGCATGGTAACCGCGTAACTCTTGTCACATACAGGAGTTACGCGGTGCAGCCAATTCCGGCCTGGTGCCAGACCCGAACACCGGTTTCGCCTGCGGCAGCATGGTACATTATGTAGCTTTTTGATACATATTTTGCACTTTGTGCAAAATATGTATCAAAAAGCTCGTATTTTCCGCCCTGCCGGAGGCGAAACCGGGACATTTGAATGCCCACCGCGTAACTCCTGTCACATACACTGCACATTAACTGATCACTCGACAGAACCGGCAATGACACAGAGTTATTGTAGCATAGCATAGCCGGTGATGCGCTCTTCGCTGTAGCGTTGCTCTGTTAGCGGGAAGTCATCCCGCAGCCTGCGCCGATATGCTAAAATCAGACTGAAAGCGAGCCGAACCTGGATGCCACGGGAGATGCAGGATGACCAGCGACGAAAGAAACAACAACGCAACGTTGCAGCGTGAGAATGAGCAACTGCGGCAGCGTGTCGCCGAACTGGAACGACTGCTCGCCGCCAACCAACCGGCAACCGCTGCCAAGACCGCAATACCCGCTGCAGCGGCCAGCATGCCACCCGCGACCTGCGCAACCTGCCAGACATTTCTCGACAACTTCCCCGCTATGCTCTTTGCTAAAAATCGGCAGGGTGAGATTATCCTGGTCAACCGACAGTGGGAACAGTTCAACCGCATCGCCGGAACAGAGGCATTGGGCAAAACGGATCAGGAACTCTACCCGGCGGATATCGCCGCCGCCAACTGGGAGATTGCGTCCCGCGTCCTGAAGACGGGCGCTATTCTCGAACGGGAGGACGAGATCCCTACGGCCAATGGTCTGCGGACCTATGGCAGCGTGAACTTCCCGATCTATGACGACCAGGGCCAGATTGCGGCGGTGGGTGGCACGGCAACCGATATAACCGCGCAG
>CAKZQX010000682.1 GCA_937141995.1 uncultured Chloroflexaceae bacterium
AGTGACCAGCCCGGTTCCCGCAACACACGACGGCAACCTGGCAATCAGCGAGCCGACATCTGCCGAGTGGGATGCCTTTGTGCTGCGCCATCCGCAGGGGCATCTGCTGCAACTCGCGCCCTGGAGCCGGTTGAAAGCAGTTGCCGGCTGGAGTGTGCAGCGTGTTGCCGTCGTTGGACCAGCCAACCCGGAAACGCTGCCCGAGGCAGAATCAGCCACACCTGCGCATACTCAAATCCTGGCGGGAGCGCAGATGCTTTTTCGTCGGCGCTACGGCGTGAGTGTCGCGTATGTGCCGCGTGGTCCGCTGCTTACGGGCGATCCGGCGATCGATGATCTGTTGCTCAACCGCCTGACGCGCATTGCTCGCCGTCGCCGGGCGGTTTTTCTGCGGCTTGAACCAAACCTGCTGGAAGCGCATCCGCAGGCCGATGAATACCATACCGGGATGCTGCTCAAGGGATTTGAACCCACTGCGCCGATCCAGCCGCGCAGCAGCATTCACCTGGATCTCACCGTGCCGGAGGAGCAGATCTTTGCGGGCTTCAGCAAGGGCCACCGCGCCGATATTCGCCGGGCAGAACGACGGGGCGTGACGGTGCGTGTCGGCAACGCGGATGATATCGCGGCCTTCTTCGCCATTATGCAGGCGACCGGCAGTCGGGCCGACTTTGGCATTCACGCGGAGACGTATTACCAGACCGCACACACGGCATTCCAGGAGCGCAGCCGGTTGCTGTTAGCCGAGCAGGATGGGCAAGTCATTGCCGGACATATGGTCTTTGCTGATGCACACGCCGGGCTGTATCTCTACAGCGGAGCCACCGAAGCCGGACTAAAGTCTGGTGCAAATCATCTGCTGCAATGGTATGCTATCCGGTGGGCCAGTGCGCAGAGCTGTGTCTGCTATGACCTGTGGGGCATTCCCGATGCGCTTGGGCGCGCGGCTACGACAACCGACCCGGAGGAGCGCGCAGCGCTAGAGGGTGAAGCGCAGGCTGATCCAATCATCGGCGTATACCGCTTCAAGAAGGGCTTTGGCGGCCGGGTAGTGCGCTATCTGCCGGCGTATGATCAGGTCTACCTGCGACCGCTCTATGCATTATGGCGACGCCGCATCGGAAGTTAGCTTCAATACTGCCGCAGGCGAAATGCACCAATAATGGTACTTGTTTTATCTTTTTCAGGAAAATTTGGCACAAAGTGCCAAATTTTCCTGAAAAAGCATGTCCTGTTCCACCCTGCCGGAGGCGAATCAGTGCATCGGGATAGCCCACCGCATAAGTCATGTTATGTAAACAGTATTGAGATTCACAGAACAACTGAGGGTGCGGAAAATCCTGGAAGGGTAACATTTACATATGCACCTGACTGATCTTCTGGCCTATCTTCCACACGTTCAAATCCATGGCCCAACCGATATTCCAATTACCAACCTGGCGTACGACTCACGCCAGGTGCAGCCAGGCAGCCTGTTTGTTGCCGTCAAAGGCTTTCATGTCAATGGGCATGCCTATATTCCGCAGGCGCTGGAGCGCGGCGCAGCGGCGTTGGTGGTGGATGCGCGCTACTGGTCACACGGCGACCAACCGGCACCGGGGCTGGATCAATACACGCTGCTGGTTGTTCCCGACAGCCGGATAGCGCTTGCACCGCTGGCGGCCGCGTTTTATGGCTACCCGGCGCAGCAACTGGGTGTCGTGGGGATAACCGGTACCAAGGGCAAATCGACGACGACAGCACTGGTTAGCCAGGTGCTGGAGGGCGGCGGACAGCGCACCGGCATGATGAGTACGGTTGATTTTAAAGTGGGCGCGCGCCAGTGGGCCAACACCACCCGGCAGAGCACGCCGGAAGCGCCCGAAGTGCAGGCGCTCCTGCGCGAGATGGTGACGGACGGTTGCGCCTATGCCGTACTCGAAGCGACCTCACACGCCCTCTCGGAGCGCTGGAATCGTCTGGGGCACTGCGCCTTTGATGTAGCCGTTTTTCTGAATGTCACCCACGAGCATCTGGACTACCATGGCAGCGTTGAACAGTACCGGCAGGATAAGACGCGGCTCTTCGCCATGCTGGAGGACGACCCGCGTGCGCCGACTGCCGCCCGGCATGCGGCCAAAGCGCGCAAGTTTGCGATTGTGAATGCCGATGAACCTTTTCATCAAATGTTCCTGGATGCGGCCCCCGCCGGCGCACAACGGTTGACCTATGCCATCAACGCGCCCGCCGATATACGCGCCTACGATATTGTCGCATCGCCCGGAGGAACCCGGTTGCGTGTGGCGACACCCTGGGGTGAAGGCCAACTTGAACTGCAGTTACCCGGCGGCTTTAACGTCCTGAATGCGCTGGCCGCCCTGAGCGTAGCGCTGACACAGGGGGTTACACTGGAGCAGGCCGCCGCAGCATTGAGCCGGATACGCGGCATTCGCGGACGCATGCAGCAGATTGATCAGGGCCAACCGTTCAGCGTGATTGTTGATTATGCCCACAACCCGGACTCGTTTGAGCAGGTGATGGGAATGCTGCGCCCACTTACGGCCGGCAGGCTGATTGCTGTCTTTGGCAGCGCCGGCGAGCGTGATCGTGAGAAGCGTCCGCTCCAGGGGGCCATTGCCGCACGCTACTGCGACCTGTTGATTCTCACCGATGAAGATCCCCGGCGCGAAGATCGACAGGCAATTATTGCCGAGATTGCCGCCGGTGCGGAGCGGGCCGGGAAAACAGCCGGCAGTGGCTACCTCAGCATTCCCAACCGGGCTGAGGCGATCCGGGCCGCTTTTGCACAGGCGCAACCGGACGATCTGGTGCTACTGCTGGGGAAGGGCCACGAGGGCAGTATTGAGTATGCCGACGGCAAACACCCG
>CAKZQX010000683.1 GCA_937141995.1 uncultured Chloroflexaceae bacterium
CCCTGCTGTTGAGCTTGATAACGCTCCCCTTCCTTGGTCCTCTGGCGGCAGCGGGCATTATTGCCGCCCACTTCGGGATGCGCATGACCATTGTTGCGCCACTGGCCGTCCTGAACTATTTCCGCCTGCTTTCGCACCATCAGATCCTCGTCAAAGATGGGCGTACGCTCGATCTGCTGCACGACATTGATACCGTCGTCTTTGATAAAACCGGCACACTGACTATTCATCAGCCCCATGTCGGACGCATTCATGCCTGGCAGGGCGTGTCGGAACTGGAGGTTCTGGCATGGGCGGCCGCTGCCGAACATAAACAGATGCATCCGATTGCGCTGGCAATCAGGGAGGCGGCCGCCGCCCACGGCGTTCCTATACCGGAAATCAGTGAGGCGGCCTATGCGATAGGCTATGGCCTGACCGTCTCGATTGGTGCCCGGCAGATCAAGGTGGGCAGTTGTCGCTTTATGCAACAGGATGCAATCTCAATCTCCCCCGAGGTGTATGCCGTGGAAGAAGCTGCGCATCAGGAGGGACATTCGCTGGTGCTGGTTGCCTGTGACAACCAGATTGTCGGCGCGATTGAACTGGTCCCGACGCTCCGCCCGGAAGCACGCCAGGTCATCGCCGGCCTGCGCCGCCGCGGCGTCCGACATATTGCGATCATCTCCGGTGATCGGGAAGCTCCGACGCGTGCGCTGGCGCACGAACTGGGGATTGACCAGTACTTTGCCGAAACGCTGCCCCAGCACAAAGCCGACATTATTGATTACCTGCAGCACGCCGGCCACAGTGTCTGCTTCGTGGGGGATGGTATCAATGATGCCATTGCGCTCAAGAAGGCGCATGTGTCGGTCTCGATGCGCGGCGCGGCGACGGTGGCAACTGATACGGCCCAGGTTGTCCTGCTGGATGCGGGGCTGGAACATCTCTGCCGGATCTTTGACTTTGCGCACAATTTTGATCGCACCATGAAAGTCTGTTTTGCCCTGGTGCTTGCGCCCAGCATCATCGGTATGGGCGGGGTACTGTTGCTGGGGTATGGTTTGATCCAGGCCATCTGGTTTAAACAACTCAGCCTGATCCTGGGCGCATCGGGGGCAATGGAACCACTGGTGCGACTGGTGCTGCACCAGCGCCGGTCCGAGTTGCCCGGTCCGGAGTTACCGGCGCTACCAGAGGACGCAACCGGAGCTATGTCCGCCACCGACGCCAGTGAAGTGTAGTGCGGCCCCGCGGGCCCAGAGAGAGAGAGACCGATGCGTTATCGTTGGCATCCCGATGCCGGGTCAATCCGCCGAAACGGGTTTGTTGTGCTGCTCATGCTGGCGCTGCTGCCGGCGGCATGTGGCGGTCAGCCGGCAACCCCGGCAAGCGAGCCGGCCCCTGATGATGCGACCGCCGCGAGTGAGCCGGCGGCCGCGTCGCGTGGAACATTCCGCTTTGGCTTTAACAATCGCTTCCTGACCTGGGATCCCCACCAGGAGCAGCGCCCGATTGCCCTCATGGGCTACCAACTGGTCTATGATGCGCTGCTGTCCGAGGATCTGGCGGGCAACCCGTCACCCGGACTGGCGACCGCGTGGAGCCAGACGGTTGACGCGCTGGAGTTGACCCTGCGCGAAGGGGTGGTTTTCCACGATGGCACCCCCTTTAATGCCGAAGTCGCCCAGGCCAACCTGCTACGCGTCCGCGACGAAGGTGCTCCCCCGATTGCCCAGCACCTGGCGGCGGTTGAGTCGATTGATCTGCTGGACAGCCATCGTATCCGCCTGAACCTCTCCCGGCCGACACCGGATCTGCTCAACAATCTGGCGCGGTCGGCGGGCATGATCATCAGCCCGGAGGCCTTCGACACTGCGGCGGAGCGGCCGGTCGGTACCGGGCCGTGGGTCTTCAACGCCGAGGAGTCGCGCGCCGATGTGGAGTATCGGTTTGATGCCTTTCCAGACTTCTGGGATCCGCAGCAGCAGACACTGGAGCAGGTGATCATCCTGATCTTGCCGGACGCGGCGGCCCGGCTGGGGGCGCTCCGCAGCGGCGAGGTACATGCCGCGGCGTTCCTGGCAGCGGAAGATAGCGCCACGCTCGAGTCCGAGGGCTTTACCCTGGTGACGAATGAGGCGGTGCAACTGGGGTTGCATATCTTTGACCGGGAGGGCACGCTGGTGCCGGCATTTGCCGATGAGCGGGTGCGGCTGGCAATCAGCCATGCGATCGACCGGGAGACACTGGTGGAGGTAGTGAACTCCGGCTATGGCGCGCCGGTGACGCAGCGTTTTCAACCGGGGCAGTATGGCTATGCCGGGGATATCGCCGACCTCGCTTACGATCCGGAGCAGGCCCGCGAACTGCTGACCGAGGCGGGCGTGGAGAATCTAGAGTTTGCGGTGCCTATCGCGGGCAACCCGAGCAACGAGCTCCAGGCGATTGCCGGGTTTCTCCAGGAGGTGGGCATAACGATGAACATCGAGACGGTCGCGCCCGGCACGCTGGTGCAGGAGGCGGCGTCCGGTGAGTGGGCCGCGGCGCTCCTGCCGATCAACGAGCCGCATGTCTCCACCTATATTGCCAACCGGGTGCAGGCCAACGGCTTCCTGAATCCCTTCAACATCGCGCCGGCCGACCTGGAAGAACTGGCAGCAGAGGCGCGTCAGTTGCCGCCCGATGAAGCTGAACCGCTCTGGACCGAACTGGCGCGTGCGACGGCCGAGCGGGGCATCATTATTCATCTCTACACGATGCCGTCGCTGGTGTTTACCACGCCGGAGGTGCGGGGAGCGGAAGTTGGCTATTTTCAGCCCAATGTGCTGCGGCTGCGTGGGGTGACCATCGAGGAATAATGCGCTGGTTCATTCTCTCACGGCTGCTTGCCACCATACCGCTGCTGCCGGCACTGTCGCTGCTGATCTTCCTGATGATCCATCTGATCCCCGGTAGCGCCGCCGCCGTCATCCTGGGCGAGGCCGCCGCGCCGGAGCATGTGGCCGCGCTCGAAGCCGAACTTGGCCTGAATGACCCGCTGCATGTCCAGTATGCGCGCTGGATGGGGCGGGCACTCCAGGGCGATCTGGGAAACTCGCTGATCAATGGTCGCTCCGTGACGGCATCGATCAGCGCACGCCTGCCGGTGACGCTCTCGCTGGCGGCGGGGGGCTTGAGTGTCGGGGTGCTGCTGGGGCTGACGACCGGCATTGTTGCCGGTACGCACCCCGGTTCCCTGCTTGACCGGTTCTCCGTGATGCTGGCATCGCTCGGCCTGGCAGTACCGACCTTCTGGCTGGCCCTGCTGCTCGCAGCCGGGTTTGCGATTGAACTGAACTGGTTTCCCGCCATTGGTTACACACCCTTCCGCGAGAACCCACTCGGCTGGCTGCACAGCCTGGTGCTGCCTTCGTTGGCGCTGGGGTTGCCCAGCAGTGCGCTGATTGCCCGTCAGATGCGCAGTTCGCTCCGCTCGGTGATGCAGATGCCCTACATCCGCGCCGCCCGCGCTACCGGCGTAGACGGCCGGCATCTGATTTCGCGGCATGCCCTGCGGAACGCGCTGATCCCGGTGATGACGATCATCGGGTTTGAGCTGACGCGGCTGATCGGGGGGGCATTTCTGGTTGAGCAGGTGTTTGCGCTGCCGGGCATGGGTTCGCTGGTGATCACCGCCGTGCTCGAGCGCGACCTGCCACTGGTGCAGGGGGTGGTGCTGGTTACGGCCGCGCTGGTAGTGCTGATCAATCTGCTGGTGGATATCAGCTACGGCTGGCTTAATCCCAGGGTGCGCCCGGCATGATCATTGACTCCGCCAACTCCCCATCGCTGCCCCGCCGTGGTCGCCGCGCCCGATATGCCCGCTTCCGGCAGCGGCTTGTCCGGCAGCGGCCGGCACTGGTAGCAGCAGTATTCCTTGGCCTGCTGCTGCTGGTGGCCCTGCTGGCCCCCTGGATCGCCCCCTACGATCCCTATGCCCAGAACCTGCGCGCGGCGCTGCAGGGGCCCGGTCCTGCCCACCTGCTCGGCACCGATGCCCTGGGACGCGACACGCTGAGCCGGATTATGTATGGGGCGCGGATCTCGTTTCAGGCGGCTTTTCTGGGGGTTGGTATTGCCGCCGCGCTCGGTATTCCCATTGGCCTGCCGGCGGGTTACTATGGCGGTCTGGTTGATCGGATCGCCATGCGGCTGGTGGATCTGTTGTTTGCGCTGCCGCCGCTGGTGCTGGCGTTTGCGATCCTGGCAATTATGGGACCGGGGCTGATGAATGTCATCCTGGCAATCGGGCTGGTGATGGCCACGCTCTACGCCCGCCTGACGCGCGGGGTCGTTCTGGCCGAACGCGAACAGCTCTATGTGGAAAGCGCCCGCGTGGGCGGACTGGCCCCGCCGGTCATTCTGCTGCGCCATATCCTGCCCAATATTCTGCCGCCGCTGATCATACAAACGGCGCAACTCTTCGCGGTAGTGCTGCTGGTGGAGGCCGCGCTGAGCTTCCTGGGTCTGGGCGTTGCGGTGGGTGAGCCAAGCTGGGGGCGGATGCTGGCCGAGGCGCAAACCAACCTGTCCCGCCAGCCCTTTCTGCCGGTGCCGCCGGGACTGATCCTGACTTTAACGGTGCTGGCCCTGAATCTGCTGGGGGACGGATTGCGCGATGCGCTCGAGCGGGAGACCGGCACCTCCGACGAGCCGCAGCATGCGCTGCCCCGACCACGTAACGGTACGTCCCGCCTACAACCCGCGGCTGCCCAGCCACAACCCGCCGCTACCCACCCGACCGCGCCCCTCCTGGCGGTGCGGCAACTCGAGGTGCGCTTTCCCGGCTCCCAGGGACAAGCGTTGACGATCCTGCACGATGTCTCGTTTGATCTGGTGCGCGGTGAAACGCTGGGCATTGTGGGCGAGTCGGGATCGGGCAAGAGTATGACGGCACTGGCTCTACTGGGGTTGATTCCGCCACCGGGCCGCATTAGCGCGGGCGAGATCCGGCTCAACGGGCGCAACCTGGTGGCACTGCCCCCGGCGGCGGAGTTGCGGCGGGTGCGCGGACGTGAGCTTGCGATGATCTTTCAGGAAC
>CAKZQX010000684.1 GCA_937141995.1 uncultured Chloroflexaceae bacterium
CAGCCGCCGATGCTCGTGCAGCGGCAATGGAAGACTCGCTACATCCGCCGCCGACTCATAGCTTGTGCTGGTTGCAGCCGCCGATGCTCGTGCAGCGGCAAGGGAAGATATTGACCAGCGCAGCGTTCGCAGATAATCCTGGTTCTAGTTGCAGCCGCCGATGCTCGTGCAGTGGCAATGGAAGACCACCACCAATCGGGCCTGCATTTAGCGTAGTGCAGGTTGCAGCCGCCGATGCTCGTGCAGTGGCAATGGAAGACCGCTGACGCATCGGACTGGTGTACCGATTGGTGGTAGTTGCAGCCGCCGATGCTCGTGCAGCGGCAATGGAAGGTTCTCCACTCCAACATGGACGTTCCAGTGCTTGCGCTGAGTTGCAACCGCCACACCCCGTGCCGCGGCAATGGAAGGCTCAAAGCAGCCGTTGACCAGCAGCGGCGGCAGGCGTTGCAACCGCCACACCCCGTGCCGCGGCAATGGAAGGTGGTATACTACCATTGCAACGGGACATTAATAACCAGGTTGCAACCGCCACTCCCTGTGTAGCAACAGGGGAGAATGGTTGTGTGATGAGATGGTGTGCATGTTCGAGATAGCAAAGAACCCATAAGCGGCAATTTGATGAGACGTGCGCTGAATGGTGCTTAGTACTGGTTTTTTCCACCAGAAAGCTGTAAACAGTATGCTGTAAAAGGTTTTTCAAGGGGCGACACGTCTGATATGGTTAAGAAGTGGTAGAATTACAATACTGACCAGCCACTGTGAAACATTGACCACAAAGTAAGGTGCCGTATATCCTCTTACGGAAAAATCGATAACGGTTTACAACACTGATATTTGCCGTTCTGATGCAAGATCTGAAGAAACGGTACAGGGGTTTTGTTCATCGGTACACGGGTTTCTCAAATTTGCAGTACTGCCCTATCTCAGCATTTGAGATAGGGTTTTTTCTATTTGCATGCGGAGAAGACTGCTTGATGGAGGTGGTGTATGTACCTGGAGCGATGCCGCATTTGCAACATCAAGTGTTTTGAAGACGTTGTGTTAGACTTCCACCGGCGGATGGTTCCATTGTATGTATGTGTATGGGTATGGTGGTTTTAGCGCGGTGGACTATTTACGCCTGATTGTCCAGTATCCCGATCAGGCGCGGCAGAGCAATATTTTTCCATCGGTGGAAGAGGCAAACTATCAGCATGAAACCGCGTTTCGGGTGTCGGTGACAAACGGGTCGCTCCAGGTTGAACCTGATCCGCAAGCTCCCGCTGGACGGCGTGCTCCAATCACTGCCTTTGGGGTGACGCTGGCGGTTGAACTGGCCGTGACTGCACTGGTTTTGCTGCGGCTGGGTGTAGCGCGGCGTGAGGTAGGCATCTTGCTCCTCATGATTACGCTGATCAATCTGCTCTCCTTTCCGGTTGTGTGGATCTTTTTCCCGGCATTGGGTTTCTTCCAGGAAGAATCGGCGCGGGTTTTCGGAACTTACATGCTGGTTATGGCGCTCGGCTATGGCGGCGTGGTCGGTGGCATCCGCTGGGTCGATAACGTGTGCCGCCGCTGGGTGCTGGGTATCGGGGCGCTGGTGTCTATTCCGCTGATGCTATTCCTTGGGCTGATTGTGGTGGTTAACTTCACCAGCTACAGCCCCACGCCGCCGCTGGCCGATGAGTTGCCCTATGGGGTGACGCTGACGCTCTCGGAGTTGTTTGCGTTCGGCTTTGAGGCGCTGTTGCTCTATCTGGCGAGCCGGCGCATGCTGCATATCGGCCAGGTTGCGCTCCTCAGTTTGCTGATGAATGGGGCCAGCTTTCTGGCGGGATTACTGCTGCAATTGCTACTGAATGGACAGAGCTTTTTATGGTGATAAACCCTGAGACGATAGTTCCGATCTTTGACGGGCATAATGATACGCTTACGCATATGTACGCGCAGGAGCCGGGCGGCGCCTGGGCATTCCTGAATGGGAGCGACACGGGTCATCTTGACCTGCCCCGGGCGCGCGCGGCCGGCCTGGCGGGGGGGCTGTTTGCTATTTTTACCCCGGCCCCACCGGACGCACCCGACCGTGATCTGGCGCGGCAGCTCACGCGCACCGATACCGGCTATACAATCCCGCTCTCCAGTGCGATCGAACCGGCGTATGCCCGAACGTTCACCGAGGCGGTGATGACCCTGCTGGAGACAATTGTGCGCCAGGCTAACGGACAGGTCGGCATTGCGCGTTCGGCGGCGGATCTAACTACCAATTTGCAGGCGCAACGGTTGAGCATGGTGTTGCATATCGAGGGGGCGGCCGCCATCAATGCCGATCTCAGCAATCTGGAGGCGCTCTATGCGCGGGGATTACGTTCGCTGGGCATTGTCTGGAGCCGGCCGAATGTCTTTGGCTGTGGGGTGCCGTTTCGCTTTCCCGGTACGCCGAACATCGGGCCGGGACTGACCGAGGCGGGGCGCGAACTGGTACGCGCCTGCAATCGCCTGGGCATCATGCTGGATGTGTCCCACCTGAATGAACAGGGCTTCTGGGATCTGGCGGCGATCACGGATGCTCCGATTGTCGCTACGCATAGCGCCGCGCATGCGCTCTGTCCGGTGCCGCGCAACCTGACCGACCGGCAACTGGATGCAATCCGGGACTCCGACGGGATGGTGGGGCTCAACTTTGCTGTGAGCATGCTGCGCGCCGATGGCGGCAATGACGCGGATACACCGCTTGATCTGCTGGTACGCCAGATTGACTATCTGGTGGAGCGGGTGGGTCTTGAGCGAGTTGGTTTTGGTTCGGATTTTGATGGAACCACCGTGCCCCAGGCAATCGGGGATGTTACCGGACTGCCTCGACTGCTGGAGCGGTTGCAGCAGCATGGCTACGATGAACCTGCGCTCCGGAAGCCGGCATATGCGAACTGGCTGCGGGTGCTAGGCAAAACATGGTCTGCATAAGCTGTTCACATGGTTATCCTTTCAAAATCAGTGATCTGCCGCAGGTCGTTGCCTGCGGCGCGCATCAGTCGGCGGCGCGCCGCGCCATCCGCATCCAGGCGCGGAACCACAATCCACTCGCTGTCGGCAGACCAGTGTGAGCGCTCGTCGCGGTAGTCCGAGTGATTGGTGAGGGGGTGCTGGGTTGTGTCGTCGGCATCCATCCGCCAGATGCGGCGCTGCTGCATGATTTTCATCGCTTCCGGACCATCTGAGATATCCGGTTCCTCGGGTGCGGCGATATAGGCCAATGGCTGCCCGTCGGGTGACCAGACCGGAGCCCAATGCGGCAGTATCTGCATCGATCAGGCGGGTGCATTCACCGCTTGCTACATCGACCACAGCGATGGTCTTGTTCGTCCGGGGCATCCGTACCCTGCCTTTCACCACTGCCAGGCGGGGACGCATGCACCCGGAGCGTTATCCCTCACTTCGCCGGACTGGTCAGCACCAGCCGCTGGTAGATCGGCGTATCGCGCACAAATGCCAGCAGCAGGCCGATAATCCCCTTGATGATAATGTCGCCCACGATGATCCCCACCATCTGTACACTGGTCATGATGCCCGCGAAGGCCAGCACCGTAAAGATTGTACTGTCGAGCGGAATGGAGACGCTGTTACTGGCAAGCACCCGCACGTACCAGTTGCGCCGACGCAGCCGCTGGTAGACTTCCGTGTCGGCAAATTCCGATACGGCAATCGCCAGAAAGCCGGCAACGATGAACCGCATGGGCGTGCCGGTCCATGCCGCGACCAGAACATTGCAGACTAATGCCAGCGCGATAATCAGGTAGACATACTGCCTGCCGTGGTGCTGGTGCATATAGTCACGCAGTGTAAAAGTTGCACCAAAAAACAGTGTTCCGACCGATACGAGAACACCAAATGGAAATTCAATAAACTGATCGACGGTAAGATTAGCGGCAATGATCGAGAGAATATACAGCACAGCGGCCACGAATTGTTGCTCCTTTCGCGCACCGTCTTTATGGTTCACGGCTGGCGCGCCGGAAATCCTTGACCAGCAGCCGCAGCGAAACCTGGTTGTTCCACTCGTTGCGCTCCAGTGTGAAGGCGACATCAATATCGGGATATTTGTTCAGCGCGTCGGCTAGATGCCCCAACCGGAAGGCAAAGGCATCAATTGGACGACCGCCGTTCTGCGCCAGCCGTAGCTTAAGATGCTGCCCCTCATTCCCGCGCGCCCACGCGCCCGTGACTTGCACCCCGCGACACATCAGCACCGGCTGCGGGTTGCCCTGGCCGAATGGCTCAAGCTGGCTGAGTTCGTTGTAGAGATCCCATGGCACCTCGCGCATT
>CAKZQX010000685.1 GCA_937141995.1 uncultured Chloroflexaceae bacterium
GGTCGACGTCCCGGCTGAAGCCGGACCAGCCTTTCCCCGCAGTATGCCGCTGCCGAGGCAGGTATCCAACCGACTCAAGCCAGGACTCCAGGGCGTCACATAACCGGGCTATTTTTCAACATTCATCAGGTAGTTTTTGCTACATTGACTGCCTGATGAATGTTGAGAACATCCTGCGGGTAGGGCGTGCGGCAGGAGAACGGGGCATAGAATGTACCCTACTGCTGCTGTTACACTGGTAGCCTGAAGGTATTACTACTTCTTACCTGAATAAAAGCCGGCAAGAATCACGTCTACAATCTGACCACTTTCCATCGTTGCGCCGGAAATACCCCGACGCAGTCCCACAATCCTCCCCAGACTCTTCTATAAATCGGCAGCCCGCTGCGTGACTGTAGGCACACTTTTTGCTGTTTGGCATAACACAACAAATATGTCCTGATAATCTTCAGCGCAACGCGATGTCCGGTGCGATTGTGTGCGCTTCCCGATGACATAAAACCTGCTGCCCGATAAGTAATTTTACGTTCCTACGGCGCATGCCGGCATGTTTCCTAGAACAAAATAGTACCAGGACATATGTTGGAACAGGAATAATGACCCGTTGATTCATGCACAGGTCAAACTGCATACTTAAGATAACAAATGTATCTTGAGTGCCGATGGCGCGCAGCATCAATCGGCACACTCACTTCATTAATATACACACAAGGGAGAGAAAAGCCATGACCCACATGTTACTCCTGGTTATTTCAACAATATGGGCCGCCACCCTGATTATTCACACCCGTCGGTTGTTTCGGCTGGCAAAGGTGGAACAACTCCAGCGTGATCTCCGCTTTCGGGTCGGGTTAAACCGGATCTGGTGGTGGCTGGGGCAGGATCAGTTCTGGCAGGATGTGCAACTGGATGGAGCGCGCGCCGTGCAGCTTACCCTGAGCATTTTCCTGGTTGCCTGGGGCCTCAATCTCTAACGAGCACACGCGTTACGCGGTCACGAACCCGGAAGGAAATCTCGTCTCCAGCAGGGCGGAAGATTCTATAGCTTTTTCACAAAACATGTGTACTTTGTACACATGTTTTGTGAAAAAGAAAAAAGCACCATGCTGCCGCAGACGAAGACTATCTTTGTGTGCGTATATGTCTGATTTGCACGCCGTAACGCATGGAACGTAGGCACTGTTTGTACAGGTTGAAACAGTGAACCGGCGATGGTATCATAGCGAGCGGTTCAGATCAATAGGAAAGGGAACTGTGCTATGGACGTCCGGTGGTCGGCGGTATTGCTGGGATTAGTAGTCGATGTTCTGCTTACCAT
>CAKZQX010000686.1 GCA_937141995.1 uncultured Chloroflexaceae bacterium
GTCTGGTGTGAGTCTACCATAGGTGGGGGAAGTTATTCTTTTATGGACCCTAAGGACTGCCATCCTGACTCACAGAGTTGAGCCTGCACATTTTTGTCTCGGTTTATATTCTTTTCAATCTTTTGGTTCCAGAAGTCACTATTGCTTGTAGGACGTGCGCCTCTGGAACACCCCGCGTGTCCATGCCAGAAACAGCCATGAACAAAAATTACCTTCTTATGTTTTGGTAATACGATGTCGGGTTTGCCGGGCAAATCTTTGCGTTGAAGTCGAAACCGGTACCCCATTTTGTGTAGCAGTTGTCGAACAAGCTTTTCAGGAGCAGTGTCACGATTCTTGACACGCGACATAATACGGCTCCGCTCTTGTGTCGTGAACTTGTCGGGCATTGAATGCTTCCTCTCTAGCCGACAAGAGAGCGTAGACGCAATCCGCAACGTGAGCTGTCAGCAAGGGTGGTACAGCGTTACCTATTTGTTTCGCAATCTCAATTTTCGATCCGGTAAACCGGAACGCGTCAGGAAATGTCTGAAGCCGTGCAGCTTCACGATGGGTAATTGGTCTATGCTGCGAAGGGTGTAAATAACGACCTTTTTCGGGCTTGAAAAACTCAGTCCTGATCGTGAAAGAAGGTCTGTCCCACCATAGTCGCCCGAAAAGGTCCGTACCACCCGATGTCTTTCTGATCCAGCAATCAGGAGTTAACTCGGGTGCCAGACGTTGAAGATCAAAACGATTCATTCCCTCGTCGGGTATGGCTTTATAACGTGCTATGCTTTTTGCTGTCGGATTTCGCCCAAAATGCAAATCATAAGGCGGTGACGCATCCCTGATGTCTGTACCGACAGGTAGAGCAAGGTCCGCAATTGCATCTCTCACAGTACGCCATGGCTTTGGATCGAGAATGTATTCACTATTTTCCTTGAAAAGAGGGCGAGTGTATTCTAGTTTTGGATTTATATGTGTTTTTTTTGGTGGGAACACCATTGCAGGGTCGGTAAATTTACACCCGACAATGAAAGTACGATGCCTTCTCTGAGGAACACCATAATCTGCAGAACACAGCGTTTTGGCAGCCAGTTTGAACCCAAGCCTATCGGCTTCTTCTTGTATTTCTTGATATTCAGCCGAACCCAGCAGTTGTGGAACATTCTCCATAACAAATATTTCAGCGCCTGAACGCTGGACGACTTCGAGATATGGTCGCCATAACTGTTTCCTTACGTCATTGCCTTTATTCTTGTTCAATAAACTAAAGCCCTGGCAGGGTGGACCACCAATGACAACATCTGCCCGGGGTATCTCCAGATGCGCGTCTTCAAGTATTGCAACGATATCACCATAAATACAATGGTTCCCAAAGTTGAGATTGTAGGTGGCAACTGCATGCCTATTATTATCACTGGCCCAGACAGGGGTAAAATTATGACCAAACGCCTGTGTAAATCCTAGTGTTAGCCCACCTGCACCGGCAAACAAATCTATAATCTTGAAGGGACGCTCGTATGTCAAAAATCCTGCTTGACGTGCAAAAAAGATTGCCTCGGCATCGGCACAAATGGAGATAGGGTCCCTGGCCTGCATATACCGTTTCCTCACAATCGCTAGATTAGATATTTGTTCTTTGAATTATATCTAGACACTTGTTTAAATGTTCTTGTTGTGATAAACGGGTTAGCGGTTCTACTATATCCCAGTTTGTTTCGCGCGCCTTAGATCCGGTTGTTTGTCCTGTTAATCCCGTCATTGAATTAGAATGAATTACACCTTTTAAATCAAGCATTGAGATAATATTGCGTATTTTCATTAGTACTGAAGATACGGATCGTCCTGTTAAATTACAGATGATTTCCACACCACCCAGAGCTTCTGCATTATAGATAGCTGCATATGCACAAAGTATTATCTCGTCTTCAGTGTAATATTTTCTTGGCATGATAACCTTATGATTTGTTGAGGAAATAAGAAAGGCAATATATGCCCTGCACAATTGTACCATACCCGGCATTTTTTGGCAACGGTAAAAAACTCTTTTAGTCAGCACAGTTCTCTTTCCGGTAACCCCTATCTCCTCAGCATAGCCGGAGCCCAGAGTAACGGTCAGTGCCTTGCACAGGTTTTGCGACCTGATAAATACGGAAATTACTAGCTTTTTTTCGTAGTAAAATACAACATAAGCAACCGGGCAGATTACAAACTACGAACGACAGACTCACAGGCCCGCCGGCGCATCTCGTTTCGTAGCTTCTCGATATCGCGGGGACGGCGATAATCGCCAGATTCAGGAAACCGGCGCACAGCAACCAGGTTGCCACATAGATGGCCTGGATCGTCGCCGTAAGCGAGGTTTGCACCGCCAGAATGCCGACCAGCAGCGGTGCGAGGGTCGCACCCGCCGACTCAATAAATGACTGGATTGCCAGCGCGGTACTGCGCACCTCCGGCGGGGTAATATCGTGGACGGTGGCAATCACATTTGGACCTGAGAAGGGGAATAAACAGCCCCACCACACATAACATCCCCGCGAAGAGCCATGGTCGCTCCGGTGGGACGCGGATCGTAATTAACAGGGCAATGATCCCCACCAGCACCCCGACCAGGCAGATCAACAAGCGGCCGCGCCGGGTGCGGGTAAACAGCCAG
>CAKZQX010000687.1 GCA_937141995.1 uncultured Chloroflexaceae bacterium
GGGCACCCCGCATGCCGTGGGACCGACGCGCATCATCTTTTCAGACAGTCTCTTAGCGTTCATCAGCCGGATCGGGCGTTCCCAGCAGGATGCCGCGGCCCCGGCAGGCATTCACCGGCTAAAGCCGGGATTCCAGGACATTCCATATCCGGACTATGTTTCAACATTCACCAGCCGGAACTCCCGTATGTTATCCGGTACTGTCTCCTCACGCCTGATCGAGCCGCATACTACTCCACGGCGACCGGCACCATGTACCAGGGGAAGCCCGCGATGCTCTCGCCGCCCAGCACCCGGCGGCGCGGAATCTCGTACATGTGGGTAATGCTGTCCCCCGGCAGGACGATCACAGCATTGGTGTACCCCGCTGAATGCACTACGCCCGCCAGCGCGCTGTTGTAGCTGCCGACCGGATAGCTAAAACTCACCACCGGTATCTCCAGCCGCTCCTCCAGCAGTTGTCGCGAAGTGACAATCTCATCCTGGGCGGCACCCAGCTCCAGTCCGGTCAGGTCAAAATGGTTGACTGTGTGCGAACCGATCTCCATGCCGCTGTCGCGCAGTAGTTCGATCTGCTCCCAGGTCATGTAGCCCGGCTTGCCGACGAAGTTTACCACCACATAAAATGTTGCCACAAACCCATACTCTTCCAGGATGGGCAGCGCCTCGGTTGCCGCGTCGGTGTAGCCATCATCGAAGGTGAGGGCCACGGGATTCTCCGGGCAGCGGGTCAGCCCCCGCAAGCAGGCGGACAGGGCATCCATCCGCATCGGGGTGTAGTCGTTATCGCGCAGCCACTCCATCTGTTCGGCGAAGCGCTCCGGGGTGATCGAGAGCCGATAGCCCATTGGGTCTGCTTGCTCATCGACGGTGCGAATGTAGTGGTACATCAGCACCGGCACATACTCGGCGTCGGCGTCGGCCAGGCGGCTGGGTGTCGCCGTAACCGTGGGCGTGGCGCTGGGCCGTGGCGTCCGGGTCGCCGTTGGCGTCCGGGTGGCGGTGGACGACGGCGTCGGCGTTGGCGTGCTGGGTGGCAGCGTGGCGGTGGGGGTGGGCGCAAACGCGGCCATCGGGACCAACCGGAACTCCGGCACAAATGCCGACAGTGCCAGCAGCAGCAGGATGGCGATTGCCGGCAGTGCAAGTTTTTTCCTCCATTGTGACAGTCGTGACAGTCGTGACATTAATTCTCTTCCTCACCTGGGTTTCAGGGCGGGTCGGGGCAGCGGGTCCGACGGTACAAATTCCGGCGCGGGTGGCGGCTCATCATTCCAGAAGAAGAGCAGCGCATTGGCGACATGACGCTCCCCGGTATCGTCCGAGGGATAGTTGACAATCTCGTCTTCCAAAACCATCGTGGTGGAGCCGCCGCCGTCAAGTTCCATCGCGGTATACGCGCCAAACTCGCGCAGCAGATCGGCAAACTCGCGCTGGGTTGCGCCCCGGCTGAAGCCCAGTTGGTAGCCATCCACCACGGCGACGATCAGCGTCTGCTTGTTCTTATCGTAGCCGATACCGGTGCGTGGCATCTGAACCCACTGGTAATGCCGGAACTTCCAGTCGTAGGTGAAATCTTCGCAGAGCAGATCTTCTGCTTCTGCTAGCGTGCAGTCACGCAGGGTGCAGAAGCAGTCCTGCACAAAGCGCCCCTTCTCCAGGATAATCGGGCCGCCGCTGATGCCCTGCTCATAGTCGGAGAGCGGCGGATCAGTCGTGATATCGAGCGTAACCCGGTCGTCAATTTCAAGATTCTCCAGCAGCCACTCGGCCCCCACGCCGGTTCCCTGGAGCACCTGCATCCCCGCATCGATGAAGAGTTGCTCGCCCTCGACAATTTGGGCAACGCGACCGGCCGGTGTCAGCAGCACCTTGACATCACCCCAGCGGGCCGGGGCAATCCGGGCGAAGTCGTTGTAGAGGCAGATCAACTCCTCCTGACACCACCAGTTGACCTGGGTCAGCGGCGCACGGCTGCCATCCGGCGCAACCACGGCAGCGTCCCAGGTCCAGTTTTCGGTGAAGTAGCCGATAAAGGGCTGCCGGTCTTTGCTCCAGGCGAAGGTTGCGCGGTATTTGGGCGCGACCGCCACCCGCGAGTCGATCATGGTGAAGCCTTCGGGGACGCCCGCCGCTGAGAAGAGATCGCCATTCACCCCGGCCAGGGCATCATTCTGCCAGGCCATGTAGGATGTGCGAGCCCGCCCCGACAGCCAGCCTTCGCCCAGCGCGGTGCGGATATCAAACTCCGGCGCGGTGATGTCAAAGAGCAGCACGTTGATGCGCAGCGGATCGTTCGTCACCCGACTGATATGGTAAACTCCGGGTCGGACACGCGTCACAATATCGTCTTCCTCCGCCTCGAAGCGCCGGCGCAGCGGGCGCACCTCCGGCGTGGGTGTCGCCGTCGGCATGGGTGTCGCCGTTAGCGTCGGCGTACGACTCGGCGTTGGCGTAACACTGGGCCGGGTGGTATCGGATGGCAACGGCATGGGCATGTCCGTCCCGGATTGATCGGCAAAGGCGACCTGCGCGTCGGTTACGGGTGTGTTTCCCCGGCGATTGCCCTCATGGGGCGCGTTGACCGAGGCCGTCAAAAAATGGGCGCTGAGCGCCAACCCCAGGAGCAGCAGGGCTCCAACAAGGATACGCAGACCTGTCCGCATGGCGTTTCCTTAGGAATGTATATCGGTGGTAGAGTAGACGTAACATAATCGCCGCAATGGTAACATAACGTTCCGCACATGTAAAACCTGCGGCTAATCTCATGATATGCGGTATGCGGTGCTCCAGCGGGAGGTGTACTTCGTCTCCGGCAGGGCGGAACCGACCATGCTTTTTCACGAAAATTTGGCTCACAGAGCCAAATTTTCGTGAAAAAGGATACAAACGTACCATGCTGCCGCCGGCGAATCGGGCCGTTCATTCCGGCACATGCCTGATGTGCATGCCCCAATACCATTCAAATAACACGAGTTACGTGGTCGCCCCACCAGGGGTTGGGTTT
>CAKZQX010000688.1 GCA_937141995.1 uncultured Chloroflexaceae bacterium
GTCCAGGAAGCCCGCGAAGATGCCGATGGCGTTGCTGCCACCACCGACGCAGGCGACCAGCGAGTCGGGCAGGGCCCCGGTCGTCTCGAGCATCTGGGCGCGCGCCTCGTCCCCGATCACGCGATGGAAGTCGCGCACCATCACCGGGAACGGGTGCGGCCCGGCCACCGTCCCGAGCAGGTAGTGCGTCTCGTCGACGTTGGTGACCCAGTCGCGCATCGCCTCGTTGATGGCATCCTTGAGTGTCCGGCTCCCGCTATCGACGCCGCGCACCTCCGCGCCAAGCAGCCGCATACGGAAGACATTGGGGCGCTGGCGGGCCATATCTTCGGTGCCCATGTAAATGACACACTCCAGCCCCAGCAGCGCACAGACGGTTGCTGTCGCCACGCCATGCTGCCCGGCCCCCGTCTCGGCAATCACCCGGCGTTTGCCCATGCGCTGCGCCAGGAGACCCTGCCCCAGCGCGTTGTTGATCTTGTGTGCGCCGGTGTGGGCCAGATCTTCGCGCTTAAGATAGATCCGCGCGCCGCCACAGTGTGCCGTCAGTCGCCCGGCAAAGCTCAACGGCGTTGGCCGTCCGGTGTAGGTTCGGTGCAGATGCGCTAACGCTTCCCAGAAGCCGGTATCATCGCGCAGCGCGGTGTAGGCTGCGTCCAGCGCCGTGATAGCGGGAATCAGCGTTTCCGGCACATAGCATCCGCCGTAGGGACCAAAGCGACCAACAGGTGCTTCTTCCAGATGTTTTTCCAGGTGGGCCATAAAAACAACCTTCCAGCATTTAGAAAGGCAGAAAGCAGACGCGAACGCTGCCTCCTGCCTTCTCATTGCGCCTGTTCCGGTTTAGCTTGCGATCAGGCTCTCATCCTTATGCTTCTCGCCCTCCTCGATCAGCATGATCGGGATGCCGTCTTCGACCGGGTAGCGATAGCCGTTACGCCGGTTGACCAGCCACTCCTTGCCTTCGGCATCCGTGATCAACTCGACTGGCCCCTTGTCCGCCGGGTCTGCCAGGATCTCCAGCAACTCCGGGCTGATGCTGCGGCGCTGGCCGGTTGGTGTGCCGTCCCCGGCCGCGCGATTGGCCGACGGCGCAACCTCGAACACGCTGTCTTCGCGGTACCGGCGGGTGAAGAAGTAGACCACTGCGCCGATGAGGGCGGCGACTGCTACAAACTTCAAAAACCCCTTCATGATAGAACCTCCTTGCTCGTAAGATATTCTCGGCGACACTGTTTCACGTCGCCAGCGTGCAGCAATTATACAAAAGATATCGTCGTATGATGCCGGGGAAGGGAGTGAACGAAAAGTAACCGGGTTGTCCGTTGCGTTTACATCTTCTTGCTGATTTCAGCCTCCCGGGCTGCTTGAATAAATGCCTCGATCCTGGCAATATCCTTCACGCCGCTCGTCTCGACACCGCTGCTGACATCAACCCCGCCAGGGCGAACCTGCGTAATGGCATTGGCGACATTTGCCGGGGTCAACCCACCGGCCAGCATCACTGCATACCGGCATGCCAACTCTGCGGCGCGACTCCAGTCGGCCAGTGTCCCCGTTCCGCCATATGCCCCAGGTACATGGGCATCAATCAGCAGTGGCAGTGGTGCAACCAGCAACTGCTCTGACCCTGCCGACAGGTGATACCCCGAAAGATTGTCCTGACGGTGTACGACTGACCTGGAACCATGTAGCAGCGTCAACCAGGTTTCTTCACGGGATGACCCATCGAGCCGCAGCGATTTGATGATTGGCCGGTCAATGCCATGCATTTGCTCCGGCGCTTCATCGCCGCTGAGTTGCAGGTAGTCTAATCCGCAATACTCGGCAATCTGATTCATCTGTGCCGGGCTTTCGTTGACGAACAGTCCGACCACCCGCACAGGCCGGCCGGCAGGGTGATGCCGTAGCGCCGCCGTGATAGCGGTTGCCTGATCAACGGTTACCTGTCGCCGGCTGGGTGCAAATACTAATCCGATCAGGTCTGCGCCCGCTGTAGCAGCAGCGAGCGCATGTTCAATCGTGCGAAGACCACAAATCTTGATGATGGTCATTGGATTCGGTCGTCAGTGTTGGGATGTCAACGTTACCCAATCGGTGTTCATGCCGGCATCTGACATCCGCGATCTGACTATTCTCCTTCTGTTTCTGCTTCTGCTTCTCCATTCTGCTTGAGTTTGTAATAAACCCGCTTTCCGCGCCCGCTCCGCTCAAGCAACCCTTTGTTGATCGCCTGCTTGACCATCGTACGCAGTTGTTCGTTGGTGCGGGCCAGCGCCTCTTGTTTGCGCAGCTCCCGCAGTGAGTCGAAGATCTGGGCAAATGAGACCGGTTTGGTAAAGTCGGCCATCATTGTGCTAAAGGCCTGCCACTCATTGTCACTAAAATAAATCTGTGGCTCATTCGCCTCTTCATCTTCCTCGGTTGTGTCCGCCTTGGTTGTTTCTGCTTCCGGGGCAGCGGGTGCCGGTTCGACCGGCTGTTCCGGGGCATGTTCGGCATGCTCGGGCGGCGGCGTGGCTGCCGGCTGCTCCTCGCCCGGGCCTGCATCTTCGGGTGCATGTTCGGCATGCTCGGGCGGCG
>CAKZQX010000689.1 GCA_937141995.1 uncultured Chloroflexaceae bacterium
AGTTGCACATCGTGCAACTTTTTTGTGCAAAAGATTGAAATCTTCCGCCCTGCCGGAGGCGACATTCCCTGTCGGGTCAGGAACCGCGTCACGCGTGTCAATAACACGCGTAACTATGTATGTTGTGATATCAGGCTAGGCACTACCCGCTCTTCAGCGCTCGCTCGTAGACTGCCGGGTGCGACAGCAGGTAGTCGTAGGCACGCAGGCCCGCGCGGGCACCCTCACCAATCGCGATCAATACCTGCTCGCCAAAGGCGGTGGTGACATCACCCGCCGCAAACAGTCCCGGCACCGTGCTCTCATTCTTCTGGTCGATCACAATGAAGCCATGCGGATCAATTTCGGCCACACCCTTCACCAGCTCGCTATTGGGTTGCAGGCCCATATCCACAAACGCAGCGTCCACATGCAGGGAGCGCGTTTCCCCGTTGTGCGTCACAATAATCTGCTCAATGGTTGACACACCCTGTATTTCGCGGACGCCGGCTCCTTCGAGAATCTCGACGTTGGGGCGCTGTTTCAACACATCAATCATAGGTGCGTTCGCCGGTACTGCTTCCGGCTCAATCAGGAAGACCTTCTGCGCCGAGCGCGATAGCTCAACCGCGCCGCGCAGTGCCCGCTCTGATGTGCCAATCACGGCGGCAATTTTGCCTTCAAGCAGGATTGCATGGGTTGTGGGGGAATAACCAATGCCCATCCCCAGGAATTCCCGTGCTCCCGGCACTTCCAGGTTGCGGGGGGTGACACCGGTAGCCACGACCACTGCCGCGCCTTTCTTCACCCCATTGCGCGCCGTCTCAACATGGAAATAGTCTCCCACCTTTGTCACGCGTACCGCGCGATCCCGGAGTGTTACTCCGGAGCGTGTTTTGACCTGGCGCTCAAACAGATGCACTGTTTCTTCACCCGCCAGTTGCGCCTCGCCAACCGGCTGCTCCTCCGGAAATGCCAGATGAACCAGGATATGGCCGACCAGGTAATCTTCCTCGGAGCGCAGGGTGAGCCGATTGCCGGTCTTGCCCCCTAACTGCTCATAGATGACCAGTACGTTGAGATGCTTACCCAGGGCCGATGAGGTGGCCGACAGTGCGGCTGCACCGCCACCAATAATAATGAGGTCATGCATGTTCTGCCTCCCTAATACGTGTATCATCTTCGATACCGGTAGGGCTGCGCGTCGGGTGTTCTCTCCCGTCGTCCTACCACGTTATCGATTGCCCGCTTGATTGACGCAGCTTTGCGTCAGCGTTCGCGTACTATCTGCCGCCGATGAACGGCAGTCGGTTGCCTCTCCGCTGGTGGTGCCCGGTATGCGCCGGTTTTATCCGGCAGGTTGACTGCCCGGCAGAAATGCAGACAGCCGAAGTATACCCCATCGCGGAAATGAGCGTACCTCTACCATACCAGCGTCAGTTACAACAGAGTCGCACACCCGGCAGTGTGTTACGAATTGCAGTATAATATGGTTGGACTTGCATCGTACAACATAGTATAACGCTATCTACCGTTTTATGTCATCCTGTGGCGCGAATGGGCGCGCTGCCTGACCCGCGCGCTGCTTCTCTCGTCTGCGCAGTGTATCGGCGAGGACTTCGTATCTCCGACAGTAGCACATCGGCACTTATCCATCTGTTACTGACACGAGGTACGCGGTCGGTTCCAAACCAGGTGTCTGTCTGGACAACCGCCCTGCCGGAGGCGAAAATTCCTTTTGGGTCAGTGACCGCGTACCTCGTGTCAATGAGCACATGTTTGTGCAAAAGAATACAAGAGTACGATGTTGCCGCCGGCGAAGTTGGTGTCTGGGTCCGGCACCAGGCCGGAATGATCCGGACCATGTACATCCTATCAGTACCCCACGTTACACGGTGGGCGTAAAAAACCGACCGCGTCCGTCGTGTTATTGCACAGAGCATGACATGAGCCGCTTGCAATTCCCGGAGTTACGTCTGTGATGAGATTATCTATCCGCTTCCGCGCTGTTGTCCTCCTGCCGCTCTTGCTTGTGACGCTGTCTCACTGCCGGTTCGTCAATGATGCTACTGAGCCGGTGGTCCAGCAGCCAACACCCCTTCCGGTCGAACCGACGCCCGTGCCGCCAACCGCTACGCCCGTACCTTCCCCGGTACCAGGCCTGGGAGCCAATGGTGCGGTTGTGGCCGAGGTGTTTAACCAGGTCGCCCCGGCGGTAGTGCGGATTCAACTGCGCGATGGTCTGGGCTCAGGCTTCCTGCTTGATGATCAGGGGCATATTGTCACCAACAATCATGTGGTCGAAAATCAGTCGCGGGTGCGAGTGCTCTTCACCGGGCTGTTTGAAACCCAGGGCCGCGTGGTGGGAACCGATCCCGACAGCGATCTGGCTGTCATCCAGGTTGATGCGGTGCCTCCCGACGTTGAGCCGATCCCACTGGGTGACTCGGATGAACTGCAGGTCGGTCAGCTTACGATTGCGATTGGCAACCCGCTGGGACAGGATCGCACCGTGACGACCGGGATTATCAGCGCGCTCGGTCGTACCCTGGCCGAGACGCCGGCGGGTTTCTCCATCGGCGGGATTGTGCAGACCGACGCGGCGATTAATCCGGGTAACTCCGGCGGACCCCTGCTCAATGCCCAGGGCGAAGTGATTGGCGTGAACACTGCAATTGCGACTATTCCCAACCAGTTTGGCGGGAGCCAGGCGAGTCAGGGCATTGGCTTTGCGGTGCCGATCAACCTGGTGAAGCGCGTCGCGCCCGCGCTGATCGAGCAGGGCCGCTATGAGCATCCTTACCTGGGGATTGGCATTGGCGAGCCGATTACCACATTGATCGCCGAACAGGAGGAGTTGCCCGCGCCCGGCATTCCCATCAGTCCGAATGATCCCGATGGACCGACCGCGCGCGCCGGTCTGCGCGAGCAGGTGATCCTGACGGCCGTCGATGGGCAGGAAGTTGCCTCGAGTGATGATATTATCTCCTACCTCGAGTTGCAGAAGCAACCGGGTGATACGGTAACTCTGACAGTGGTCAATGCGCGGGGAGAACAATCCGACATTCAGGTAGAATTGGGAGCCCGCCCCGGTAGCACAGCGGGGCCGGACTCGCGCAATCCTTTCCCATGATATTGATCTGGTATCATGAGCGTATACCGGGCTCCCGCTGCCGTACCCGAGAAGCCGACCGGCGTGCCGGAGCCTAACGACCACACACATGCACCATCAGGCGATCCGGAGTTAAAGCTATTGTGGAGAAGTTGTGGTGAATACTAATTCTCAGAACTCTGAGCATACTCCGACAGATGAGCAGCACCCCGCGCCGGAAACAGAAACTGTGCAGCAGATCCATGCGCCAACCGATGAAGCTGCTCCTGAAGATACATCACCACCGGCAGCGGATAAACTCTTTCCCATTGTCGGTATCGGTGCATCTGCCGGTGGCCTGGATGCATTTGAGAAGTTTTTTACCAATATGCCGTCCGACAGGGGCATTGCTTTTGTCCTGGTGCAACATCTTGACCCGACCCACGAGAGTATGCTGGTGGATATTATCCAGCGCTATACGCACATGGAGGTTGTGCAGGTTGCCAACGGCATGGCCGTTCAACCCAACTGCGTATATATCATCCCGCCGAACCGGGACATTGCGCTACGTGACGGAAAACTGCACCTCTCGCAACCGGAAATGGCGCGTGGGCTGCGCCTGCCGATTGACTTCTTTTTTCGCTCCCTGGCGGCGGAACTGCACGAACGCGCTATCTGTATTATTCTGTCGGGAACGGGGACCGACGGCACGCTGGGCCTGCGCGCTATCAAGGGTGAGGGCGGCATGGCTATGGTCCAGTCACCGCCATCATCACGTTATGATGGCATGCCGCAGAATGCCATTGCCACCGACATGGTTGACTACACGCTCTCCCCGGAAGATATGCCCCAGCAGTTGCTGCAATATGTCCGACAAGAGTTTACAACCGACCAGCGCAAGGCCGAGCCCCGTCTGGTCCAACCGACCGATACCGACGCACTGCACCAGGTATTTATGGCCCTACGCAACCGGACCGGGCATGACTTCTCGCACTACAAAACCAATACGGTCATGCGCCGTATCGAGCGCCGCATGACCGTCAACCAGATTGAGCGGGTGTCGGACTATGTGCGCTTTCTGTGCCAGAACAACCAGGAGGTGGAGACGCTTTTCCGGGAGATGCTGATCGGCGTGACCAGCTTCTTTCGGGACCGGGAGGCTTTCAATGCACTGCGGCAGAAAGTCATATCAAAGGTGATAGAACAGCATAAACCGGGACAGACCATACGGGTCTGGGTGCCCGGTTGCTCAACCGGCGAGGAGGCCTACTCGATTGCGATATTGCTGTGCGAGGCACTGGATGTCTTGGATCAGCCGTACAATATTCAGATCTTTGCAACAGATATTGATAGCCATGCCATTGACAAGGCCCGCGCCGGGATTTACCCGAATAGTATTGCGGCTGATGTTTCACCGGAACGCCTGCAACGCTTTTTTAGCAAAAAAGACAATACTTATCAGGTGAACAAACAGATCCGTGATGTCGTCGTTTTTGCCGTGCAGAGCGTCATCAAAGATCCGCCCTTCTCCGGCCTTGACCTGATTAGTTGCCGCAACCTGCTGATCTATTTGAGTAGCGAACTGCAGAAAAAAGTCATTCCGCTGTTTCACTATGCATTGAAACCGGGCGGCTTTCTCTTCCTGGGTACCTCCGAAACCCTGGGCGAGTTGGCTCATCTCTTCACCACCATTGATCGGAAGTGGGCCATTTTCCAGCGCTCAATCGAAGCAATGCCGGTAAAGATACCGCCGGACTTTCCGACCAAAACTTCCCGCAAACCGTATCCGGCGCAACAACCGGCTCCGTCATCATCCAGGCCGGTTAAACCGAATCTCCGCACACTGACCGAACAGGCACTCCTCGAAACGTATGCACCACCCTGCGTGCTGATCAACCCCCATGGCGATATTCTCTATGTGTATGGTCGCACCGGCAAATATCTGGAACCGGCGGCGGGCGAGGCCAGTTTTAACATCTTGCGTATGGCGCGCGAAGGTTTGCAGCGTGTGCTCCCCACCCTCATCCGCGAAGTGCAGGCCGGTACGGCAGAAATCTACCGCGAAGGCATCCGCATTGCTACCAATGGTGATATGCAGGTGGTGAACCTGCGCATGCGCCATGTATCGCAGGGTATAATCATGGTGACATTCGAGGATGTCGCCCTGCTTGAACCGGTCGCGTCACCCCCGGAGCAATCCGCAGATACGCCTGAGGAAAAAGGCCAGCGCCTCGCAGCCTTGGAGCAGAAGTTAGACTCGACCCGAGAGTACCTGCAAACGACGATTGAGGAGTTACAGGCATCAAATGAAGAAGTAAAATCCTCGAACGAGGAGTTACAATCCACCAACGAGGAGTTACAATCCACCAACGAAGAACTTGAGACCTCCAAAGAAGAACTGCAATCAGTCAACGAAGAACTGGTGACAGTCAACACGGAGTTGCGCAGCAAAGTTGAACAATTAAGGCAGATTAATAATGATCAGAAAAACCTGCTTGTCAGTATGGAAGTTGGTGTCATCTTTCTTGATAAGCAACTGCATGTTGTTCGCTTTACCCCGGCCATCAACCAGGTCGTGAACCTGATCGAGTCAGACATCGGCCAGCCCCTGGAAGATCTGATGCCCCGGCTCAGCAATATCGATCTGATGCAGAAAACGCAACATGTGCTGAAAACGCTGGAATACTGTGAAGAAGAGGTCTCTACCCGCGATGATCGCTGGTACCTCATGCGGATTATTCCCTATCGTACCACGGAAAATGTTGTCGAAGGATTGATTTTGACCTTTGCCGACATTACCTACCAGAAACAGGTGCAGGAGGAACTGCGCTACCTCTCACAGGCACTGGAGCAGGGATCCACGATCCTCTTTATCACCAACCTGCAGGGTGATATTGAGTATGTGAATCCGCAGTTCAACAATGTGACGGGGTATACGTCCGAGAGCATCCTGGGGCAAAATGTGCGTATTCTGCTGACCGAACAGGATCTCGATGTGTCTTTTGCGCCGATTTGTAAGCAGGTCAGCATGGGCGAGGAGTGGCGTGGTGAGATGTATAGTCGGCGGGAGAATGGTGAAGTCTACTGGCTCTGGCTGGTCGGATCGCCAATTCGTGATAAAACCGGTACAATCACGCAGGTGTTGTTTATTGGTGATGATATTACCGGCCGCAAACAGGTAGAAGCCGATCTCCGCGCCAGTGAACGCTTTCTGCGCGGGATCTATAACGGCATTGATATTCCGATTTTTGTTGTCGAAGTAACCGATACAGGCGATTTTATCTACGAGAGTAATAACCCGGCCAGTGCCCAGATCATCGGCTACACGACCGAGACGCTCCGGGGCAAGCGTCCGGAAGACCTGAGCGATACCCTGAATGCGGACGCGGCGGCCCAGGCGCGCAAAAACTACCGGCAGTGCCGCGAAACCGGCGCGGTGGTCGAATATGA
>CAKZQX010000690.1 GCA_937141995.1 uncultured Chloroflexaceae bacterium
CGTAACTCCGGTGCTCCGGCTCAAAACTGTACCGCCCTGAGGCGCGTAGACTGACAGCCAGGTTATTCCAACTGCCGCCGCGAATCACAAAATGCTTGTCCGCCGGATCATCCTCCTGTTCGCGTCCATCGAAGGGATCATACGGGTAGGGTCGGTAGACACTGTTGGTCCACTCCCACACATTCCCCGCCAGATCATAGATCCCGTTGGGCGTCGCCCCGGCCGGGAACGAACGCACGGCCGTCGTGCCACCGTAACAATCCTGGAAGTTGGCATGCTCATCATCCGGCTCGGCAACGCCCCAGGGATAGGGCCGCCGCTCCGCGCCCCGCGCGGCATATTCCCATTCACCCTCGTTCGGCAGCCGGTAGATCGTTCCCTCCGGGTTATAGGTCGGGTGCCGGGTCAGCCAGCGGCAGAAGGCTTGCGCTTCGTACCAACTGATGCCCACTACCGGATGATTTACCTGCTTCTGCCCAAAATGCGGATGCTCCCAGTAGCGGGGGGTACAAATACCGGTACTGCATACCCAGGCCCGGCCCGCCGCGCTCCACCAGGACTGATCAGGATCATAGCCGCCATCGACAATAAAACGGGCATACTGCGCATTCGTCACCAGGTAGCGCGCAATTTCAAATTCGGTCAGATGCACAGATACCGGATTAATCGTGTCGGCCAGCCAGTGCGCGGTTTGCCGATCCAGGGTACACAGTTCAGCCGAGGTATTGCCAATCAGAAAGAGTACACCGGGCAACTGAACCATCGCGGGCGGCAGGCCACAGATACCCGAGCGCGGATCGCCCAACTGAGCCAGCACGCGCCCACAGGTGACACGCGCCGCTGCCGGAGCCAGGGCGTGGGGCGCAAGCTGAATGCTCAACGCATCGGCGATGATGCGCCGGATCAGCGGCCCCTGCCCTTTGAAATCCTCAATATCGGCGAGAATTAGCGCGGCAAGCTCCAGGGTTTCACTCTGTTCGGCAGCGGTCTGCCCCTGCCGGATCAACTGGTCGAGGAATCGCCGGCAGCGCTCCTGGCTGAGATGCCCGGCGCAGAGCAGAATAACTTCGCGCCACCAGGAGTCACGGTAGCGGGACAGCAACTCCTCCCAGCGGTCAGTCTCGGCAACATGGCGCGCCGCCGCTCTCGCCGGTTGGTCAGCAAATAGCGGGCCGCCAGAAATTCCTGGAACGAGAGATGACTAAAGCGGAAGCGGTCGGCTTCACGCTCATCGAGCAGGCCAATATGGACCGGCATTTCATCGACAAAGATGCGCGCCGCTTCTTCCGGATTGGGCCGACGGTGCTGCAGGTAATCTGCAATCATGCGGATCAATTCATCCCGACTGACGAAGAGCCCATCCTCACCACGCTGATGCATGGTGTAGGCAATGGCGGCAAGCAGTTCGCGCCGAGGGTTAAGGCCCATGCTCAACTCACCCTTGCCGCCATACTGTGCCCGCTGCTGCGCCGCCCGGTCAACCTTGCCCCGCCCACCCCGCAACAGCACCTCAATACACTCTTCATAGAGGGAGGCGCGATCTTCCGGCAGCACATAGTTGTTGTAGAAAATGACCGCCACAACGGTCAGCAGCAGCGGGTTGCCGGCAAGCATCCGCACGCGCTCATTCGACCGGAGCGCCTTCCAGAGATCGTCGCTATAGCCGGCGGACGCCCGTTCCAACTGCTCGCCACGCAGGTTGTAGAGCAGGCGGTGCAGACTGCGACTCCAGTTGGTAATAAAGCGCAACTGCTGGCCTTCAGTCAGATCGGCGACGGTGCAGATCCGAAAGTCGGCATCAATCTGCGCATCACTGCGATAGGCGGCGGTGCGGGTGGTCACCACATACCGGCAGTTGGGGTAGCGCAGCACAAACTCGCGTACCACTGCGCTCACAAAGACCCGATCCTCGCTACGGGCGACTTCGTCCAACCCATCGAGCAACAAAATGACGCGGCCCTGATCACACAGGCGACTAAAGAAATCGCCGGGGAGATCCAGTTGAAACCCGTTGTAGTAGTTTGCCAGGCAATCCAGCAGCAGGCGGGGGCTGGCAGCGCGCGGCCCACACTCCTGCAGATACACGCCCAACTCGCGCAGGGGCAGCAGCAGCGGCACCGGCGG
>CAKZQX010000691.1 GCA_937141995.1 uncultured Chloroflexaceae bacterium
TCGTCGGGCTCATAACCCGAAGGTCGGTGGTTCGAATCCACCCGCCGCTACCATACAAGTAGAGCGAACAAAGCGGCACCTGGATAATCCAGGTGCCGCTTTGTGTTGTAGAGAAGACGTTATATCACAACGTCTGTCGCTGGTGGACCTGTTCTAGCCCGCGCGTAACAATATGACCGGCCCAGAGCAGCAGAGCCAGTGTGCTGACCAATCCAATCAGGGTAGCCCAACTCTGCGCTGTCAGTAACTGGGCCATCCATAATGGTGCGCCAAGTACGCCATGCACAAGTAGGCTGAGAACCAGTGTGGTGGGAAGTAACACAAGGAGCATGCTACTCCAGCTAAAGCGGCATACAATCAGGAGCACATGGAGCAGAGCCAGTGAGACAAGGGCTGCCATCACTGCTGAGAGGAGTGCATGGGAGAAACCAAAGGGCAACTCTACATTTGTAGCATAGTACCAGAGATTCAGACGCAACCCCAGGGTTTCGATTATCAGGTGGTAAAACAGGAACACCGCGTAGGTCAGCATAACCGAGAGGTAGTTGGGGAACCACCAGTGCGCGCGGTAGAGCGCAAACACAACCATGGGCAGTAAGGTATAAAACCAGGCTGAAGCGATAAAAACCATGCGGAAGAGCGGTACATCCAGCAGGGTGGTCATGACTGCCAGATCTGGCTGGTAGAAGACATTGTAGAGGTAGGACCAGAGGGGGGACCCCAGTGCGCCGATATGTCCCGAAAGCAGAATAAACAGAAATAGTGGCGTTTGATAGCGCCATGTTAAAAACCCGGCCAGGCCATAGCAGGCGAGCGTCACCAGGACAACCACGGCCTCCATTGCATTCCTTTCTATTCCAGGTCGTATGCGCGAATTTCGCCGTTGGCGAGGGTGAAGAGTTGGGCCGTCAGGCTGTAGGAACGCTTGACCGAGTCGATCCGGACCTGCTGGGCTATATTCATCAGTGTGACGCGGTCGGCATCGCTGAAGGCGATCAGGAAGTCGCGGTTGGGAATTCCGATGACCATACTACCGGGCAGTTGTGCGCACCACTTATCCAGGAGTTCAGGCAGTAAAATGCGTGTTGCGTCATAGCCGTCCTGACTGCTGAAGATAAAGAGTTGTTGTGCTCCAGTGCCGACAGTGGTGTAGTCAGTGGTATCAAGGGTACGCTTGCGCAGGTTCTGGAGCGCCTGTTCATAAAGCACATGTTCGCCAATCCCCCAGTGATCCAGATGTTCTTCGTTAATAAATGCCACGCTATCCGGCTCATCAATAACATAAGCAATAACCAGGTTTGCCAGGAATGCCCGGAATACCAGCATTGGCAGGTTGCGCTCCTGCACTTCGGTCACCAGGGCCGCCGGTTTGAGCATGGGGTAGATCCGTTCGCGCAGTTCGTCAAAACTTCTGGCTGAACGATCCGGATTAAAGCCCTGCATTGTCCGGATCATTGTTTGATGAATCGCCTCGAGTTTGGAAGGGTCAAGCAGGTAGGCGTTGTAGAAGTTTTCCAGATTGAGGCGCATCTCGGAATCATGCACGCGCAGTTTTATCTCCATACCAGCGCGCTCCAGCACTGCAATATCCGGCATTGCATCAAGCATCTGTTCGACCCGCTCGGCGAACGCTTCTGCTTCAAGGAGGTTACCGTTACCATTCCCGTTTATTGTCATCGCTCTATCCCCCATACCTCCTGTGCTCTTAAAATGTCAATCCAGCCAATCCCTGTTGCCAGGCCGCCTTAAGACGCGCAAGATCCGATCGCAACACCTCGTCGGTGCCTTCCATAATTCGTAGCACGGGGGCAGCCGTGACGCGACCAATCGGCGCAAACGGCACACCTGCCAGGGCCGCTTCAAAGGCGCTCACATGGTGCTGATTGATCTCTACCAGAAAGCGGCTGGGCGACTCGGCAAAGAGTCGGATGGACTGACTGAGTGTTACCGGTGCGACATCACGTACGGATGCATCCGCCAAATGGACGGCACGCAGATCAAGCACCATGCCGTAGCCCCCCGCGCAGGCCATTTCTGCCGCGGCGACGGCTAACCCGCCCTCACTCAAATCATGGCAGGCACGCACCAGTCCGCGCCGGATCGCGGCATGCATGGCGGTGAAGGTGCGCCAGGCGAGCACCAGATCAACTTTCGGAACAGATATTTCCCAATCGGCAGATGCGAGTAGAAGACCGGCATCCAGCGCATGCGCGCCACCCAGATCAGCCCCGGTCTTCCCAATAAGGTAGATACGACTGCCCGACTCTTTTAGATCCATCGTCACCGTCCGGCGCACATCGGGAACATGCGCCAGCGCCGAGATCAGCAGTGTGGGGGGAATGGCAACCCGATTGCCCTGCGCATCACGATACTCGTTGTTGAGCGAGTCTTTCCCACTGATAAATGGCGTACCGAAGGCAACCGCACCATCGTAACAACCGGCCGCCGCCCGGGTCAACCCGGCCATGCGGTCGGGCTCACGCGGGTCGCCCCAGCAGAAGTTATCCAGGATAACAGTTTGGGATGGGTCGCCACCGACGGCAACGATGTTGCGCAGGGCCTCATCGATACAGGCCAGAGCCATCCAGTAGGGATCGATCCGCCCATAGCGCGGATTGATACCACAGCCCAGCGCCAATCCGGCACTGCTGGTGCGCAATGGCTGCATCACCGCTGCATCACCGGGACCATCCTCAAGTACACCGACCAGTGGCTTGATCACCGTTGCGCCGCCAACCTCATGATCGTAGGTGCGGACAATCCGCTCCTTCGAGGTGATGTTGGGATGCGCCAGCAGTTTCAGCAAGATGTTCTCCAGTGAAGGATGATCGGCATCCGGCACTTGCGCCGGTTGCTTGCGGCTGTCAGCCGGTTGCCAGAGCGCATCCAGGAGGCGTTGGGGCCGCCCATCGTGCAGAAAATCCATCGCCACGTCCACTACTAGATGATCGTTGTGGGTGACACGCAACCGCTGGTCGGCGGTGAAGTGACCGATGGGGGTTGCCTCAACATCCTCGGCAGCACAGAGATCGAGGAACGATTGCAGATGTTCCGGCGCGACCGCCAGTACCATGCGCTCCTGCGCCTCGGAGAGCCAGATCTCCCAGGGCTGCAACCCGGCATATTTCAGCGGCACATGCGCCAGTTCGACCGCGACACCCGTCTCCGCGCCCATCTCACCCACGGCGGAGGAGAGCCCGCCCGCGCCACAGTCGGTTATGGCATGGTAGAGGCGCTGATCACGCGCCTGCATCAGCACATCCAGCATCTTCTTCTCGGTAATCGGATCGCCGATCTGGACGGCGGTACCAACCTCTGTGGCGGTGGTATCGGTCAACTCGACACTGCTAAAGGTTGCGCCATGAATCCCGTCACGCCCGGTACGCCCACCCAGTACAACTACCGCATCGCCCGGTTGCACTGCCCGCGGATGCGCGCCCCGGGGTGCAATGCCCAGCGTGCCGCAGAAAACCAGCGGGTTGGCCGTGTAGCCGGGATCGAAGAGCACCGCGCCGTTGACGGTCGGGATACCCAGTTTGTTGCCGTAGTCACGCACGCCGGCAACTACGCCCTCACAGACGCGCTGCGGCGGCAACACACCGGGTAGCAACGCCTCGGCGGGCAGATCGGGGGGGCCAAAGCAAAGCACATCGGTGTTGGCAATCGGCAGCGCGGAAACCCCCAGGACATCGCGCACCACGCCACCCACGCCGGTGTTGGCCCCGCCGAAGGGCTCCAGGGCGCTGGGGTGGTTGTGGGTTTCGACCTTGAACGAGACCTCGTAGTCATCGGTGAAGGCGATAATACCGGCATTATCGACAAAGGCACTGAGCACCCAGTCCTGGGTTGACGATTGGGGATTCGCGGTTGACATTTGTGCCTGGCGCTCAGTCAGAATCTTTGTCGTCGCCGCCATCAAAAAGCTCTGAATCAGACTATCAATCGCACAATCCTGCTCCAGCATGTGATAGGCAGCATACAGTTTCGGATCACGTTGGCGCTCCGCCGGATTGTCCGGCCCGGTTGTGCGATAGCGAATGCGGGCCTTAAATGTTTTATGCGAACAGTGCTCACTCCAGGTCTGTGCAATCGTCTCAAGTTCACCATCGGAGGGATCGCGGCCCACCTGCGAAAAATAGTCCCGAATTGCATGCATCTCGTCCAGGTTCAGCGCAAGTACACCCTCCCGGCTGATCCGCAGCAGTTCAGTATCATCGGCGCTGTGCAGGGGCACCCGGGTCACCGTGAGCGGTACGGTTGCCGGGGGCAGCAGCAGGTTCCGGTAGAACGTGAGGCGGGCCGCACTGCCCTGACCGGCAGGGTAGACCAGCGTGGTCTGGATCAGATCATTGGACAGGTCGCGGACGGCGGCGGCCGGATCAACCCCTGGAGCCAGGAGATAGCGGCGCAGTGTGCGTGCCTGTTCGAGCCCAGTCACACCCAGGCGGCGCGCGCCTTCCAGCACACTCTCGGACTCATTGTCGGTGACACCGGGACGGTAGGCGATTTCGAGCAGGTGGGTATCGGGGTGCGCCGGGGCAAACGGCTCCACGGCCAGATCAGTTTCACTCACGGGACACCAGGCCACGCGCTGTACAACCGGGTCGTGCAGCAGTTCCTCGGCCAGGCGTTTGACCGCTGCTGCGGTCAACTGCGCTCCGGCAAGCAGATAGAGCGCCTCGACGTGAGGCGCTGTGGGCGTCTCGCGCGACGCAACTGTTACAAGATAGTGCGACATGCCTCGATCCAATGGCTGTATAAACCAGGTGACGGGATTGCGATTGTAGCCGATAGATGGGGGCACGTCAAGCCGACGCGAAAATCGCCGGCGGATTGGCCCGCAGACGGCCCGCGCTATGGTACTATACAAGGCTGCTGTGATATGACACGAGTTACGCGGTGAAAGTTTGGACCACGAACGCCACGAAATGAGCGAAAAACGCGAAACGACCCGTGCTGATGTGCGTTACGCGATCTTGTATTTGTCAGTGGACAGTGCCTCCGGCAGGGCGAAAAGCTCCGCTCGCGGGGGATCGCGTAACTCGTGTGATATGATAAATATCGAGAAGATATGCAACATTCGTCCAATTGCAGCATTCATCCAAGACTTACCAGAAGGAGATCAAAGTGCCGACTTCACGTTTCATGAGGACTGGCCTGGCGTGGATGCTCCTGCTGTTTCTAACGGCCTGCACTGCACCGCCGCCCGCAGAAACTCCCACCATTGTTTCAGCGACGCCCGCTCCGGCAGTGACTCCAACCGACGCAACCGGTGAGACTACCGGCACGATTACCGGGAGCCTGCGCTATCCCAGTGACGGCGTGCCGGAGTTGCTGGTCTATGCGATCGATACGGCTAACCCGGATAACTTTTACACGACCCGCACCGAGAGCGGCGCGACGACATTTACCATACCGGATGTAGAACCGGGCGACTATCATGTTGTCGCGTACCTGGCTGACGCGCCCGATGCCGGACTGGCCGGCGGCTACTCAGAAATGGTGCCATGTGGTCTAACCGCTGAGTGTACTGATCATACGCTTATCCCCGTCACGGTAGCGGCCGGCGAAACCGTTGAAGAGGTGCAGGTGCATGACTGGTACGCGCCGGAGGGAGCGTTCCCGCCGCGCCCCGATGCGGCGGCGGG
>CAKZQX010000692.1 GCA_937141995.1 uncultured Chloroflexaceae bacterium
CAAACCGCTGGGGCGAGCGCAGAAAATCAGAACCGATGCGGAACTCCGCTCGCTCCTGAACAAAACTATCCTGCCGCTGATCGAGGAACTTGATCCCAGGGCCATTGTCGTCACGTACGCCCAGCACCTCGATTGGCGCGCGCTTCCGTGGCTCCTGGAACTGCGGACACCACTCAATCTCTATCACGAACCCATCGCGGAGCGGGCGCTTATTCTCTGCGGCACCGAAGACCTCCAGGCCAAATCGGCTGGAGCATTCCGCAAACTGATGACCAGGGAGCAAGGCTCCGCGTTCTCGCTTGCGTGGCGAGACCGGCTGGAGTTCAGGCCGATGGAGCCGACAGCCGAATTTGTCAGTGTTATGGTGGCGCTGGTCATGAAAAATCTCCAGGCAACCTTTGGCGATGATCTCGACAGGACCGGATGCATTCAGGATTTTGGGGAGTGGACGCAAGTCAACTGGCGGCTGCTGGTGCGGTTGGTCGAGGTACTGGACGAATGCCTGGGGCCGCAACCGGAGCAGGGGGAACGGAAACTGACCGCGAAGGTGAAGGAATGTGCCCACAAGAAATGGGTGGAACGGCAGAAGTGATATACATTGCCATTCAGGGTGTGGTACGGTAGAATGAGCAGAGAGACGAAGTGCGAGCATGTTTGAGGTGCTCACGTGACGGATGAACAGCACAACCAGAGATGGTACACGAATCTAGCCGAAGCCCTGCTCCGGGCATGCTGCTGTGCGCAGCGTGGTGTATCAGAATATCTGCAACATCTTTTTGTTGCACTGGTTGGTATATCTGAATATCTGCAGCGGTATTTTATGTACTGGCGTCACAACGTTCCCACGACCGCAGTCTCCACACCTGATTCTTGCCTCACGTCATATTCCTCTTCAGGATGCCTCAGAGTAGCGGTATATCCGAATTACTGCAAAGAGGTATATCTGAATATCTGCAACGGTGTATCAGAATAAGTGCAACGGAAGAAAGCCGGAAGAGCGGAATGTGGTCGGGGCGGAGGGATTTGAACCCACGACCCCCGCGTCCCAAACGCGGTGCGCTACCAGACTGCGCCACGCCCCGACCTGTTGGTGCGCCGGCAGTGCGCCGGCACGGTGTGCGTAGTGAAGAGTAGCAGTTTGTGCGCCGTTTGTCAAACGCAATCTGGGCATGTATGGAGTTAAGGAACTTACCGCTTAAGCACAGAGAATGCGCAGATGAGGAATATTGCGGTTGCTGCTACATGGTGGATCGAGGGTGTGGCTACATGGCCCCAGAGAGCTTCCACAAGCGACATAGCGCCTTTCCCATGCCATGTATCATTCTTCAACACGAATAAGCAAACCCCGCCCTGGGTTGCCCCTGTTGCCCGACGATGGCCCCCCATAGGTACCCCGACTGCTGCCCTATCAAACCTGATTGGAACGCGGCAAACCTCTATGTGGAGTGAACCGTGCCCCGGAATACCGTCCAACACAAAAAGTGGCGACCCGGGAGGGATTCGAACCCCCGACACCCAGTTCCGAAGACTGGTGCTCTGATCCACTGAGCTACCGGGCCATATTCCGGCGCTAGTGTACCATACTGCCACCAGTTTTGCAACGCCGACGCGCCCCGTGGGTGTGATAAATATTTTGACACCTGATACATTTGCACACCGGCCTGCGCCCGACAGGTGCAAACCGTCACGACCCGTTTGCCGCGTAGCTATAACATAAGGCTCCCGGTGCTGCCGACAGCACCGGGAAATAGGCTCGCTGGTCCGCCACCCGCAGAGTTGCGCAAAGGCTTGACACAATGTGCAAACAGAACTATACTTGTTCCGGGTCACTGAGATCCATGCGGTATCCGTACATCTTCCGGCACGGTCCTTGCAGTATGTTCTGTAGAGGGCTGGATTAAAATCAATGGTCTGGTTCGGGTAATGACGCCCGCATCGGCATGATCCGCCGAAGATGTGTTCACAATGGAAGTTATGGACGGTAGTAGTAATCCTTACAAACAAATCGATCTGTGCCGCCGCGCACATGTGCATCTGCGCTGCTACCGGGTTAGGGGGTTGATCCTGCCGGACAACCGCTGTTAATCAGCATTTTTGCTGTTTGCCCCATCCCCGGTATTGCAGGTACCTGGGGATTTTTTATGCTTTCCCCACCTCCAGTTTGCTGTGGCACAGGTCGTAATTTAACCTGAGCCTGTCGTTCGTATGGTTATACGAATGACTCTGTAGCATGCTGGAGGTACCCAGATGATTGCATTCCGCACTGCTGCGGAGCTTGACCTGCTCCGCCCGACCATCGTTCGTGTCCACGAAGTACCCGCCGAGTTTGCCCAGGGGTTGCACTATGCGCCCGCGATGAGTTTTCCACAGTATGTGACGGTAGAACAAACAGTTGAAGCTCTGCGCGAAATGACATCCGATACGGATAGCATTTATTACCTTTTTGTGACCAATATTGAGGAGCATCTGGTGGGCGTGGTCAGCCTGCACAAACTGCTGGTGGCCGCACCGGAGACGAAGCTCTACGAGATTATGGACCGGCGGGTGATTACGCTCTCCCACGATGCCACGCTGCAGGAGCAGGCCCACATCCTGAGCCAGTCGGGGTTGCTGGCGCTGCCCGTCGTCGATGAGAAGGGTCGCCTGGTCGGAGCGATGGATGCCTGTGACCTGATCACTGCCATCCAGAATGATGCCACCGCGCAGATGTACCAGATGGCCGGCGTCGCCAAAGATGAGACGGTCGAGCGCCCGCTGGTACGCGCCATTGGACAGCGGTTTGCCTGGCTGTCACTCAATCTGCTATTTGCGCTGCTGGTGGTCTGGCTTGTCAGTGCGTTTAGCAGCGTGATTGCCGGCGCGACCGTGCTGGCAGCATTTCTCCCGCTGATCATTATTCAGGGGAGCAAAGCGGCCACACAGACACTCTCATTTATTGTACGCTCGCTGACGCTGGGAGAGGTCCGCCTGACCAACCTGCGCCCCGTGCTGCGCCGCGAACTGCTGATCGGCGTTACCAATGGGCTGGGCATCGGGCTGCTGGCCGGGTTGATCGGCTGGATGTGGCAAGGCAGCGCAGGAGTAGGCCTGGTTGTCGGCGGCGCAATGCTGGGTGATCTGCTGCTGGCGGCCCTGGTCGGGCTGTGCATTCCGCTATTGCTAAAGGCGCTACGCATTAACCCGGCCCGCGTTTCGACCAGCTTTGTCACCACGCTGACGAGTGTCGGTGGTCTGGCGTTGCTGCTGGGACTGGGCACGCTGGCGCTGAACCTGGGGTTGCTGTAGGAGTGTTACTTTTTGAATAGTGAATGTGGGTGAACCACGATGGAAGTCAATAGACTGTAGCTCACGAGAGATCTCTTGCGATTTCTCGTGAGCTTTTTTGTTGCAGAAGAACTGAGAGTGAAGAACAAAGGGCAAAGAACAAAGAACAAATAAGTTCATCAGGATAGACACGATAAATGCACTGTGCTCTCCTACTCCCCCGAACGGGAGGGCGGTTGCTGCTTTGCCGCGGCGATAATCTGCTGAAGATACTGCTGCCAGTTGGCCTTATTTGCGCGAGTAATCTTGCGTACCTGCTCGATATCGCCTGCCTCGCCCGCGTCGTATGCCTCGGCCAGCGATGCCTGAAAGGTACGCGCCAGGTCCGCCACGGCGCGGCGCAGTTCGCCATTGATTTCCCGCTGGCGTTCGAGTTGTTGACGTAGCCAGGCATTCTCGCGTTGCTGCTCTGCAAGCTGTTCCGCCAGATCCTGCTGCTCAGTCATCAATCTTTCCCCTCGTCGCATTAAACTATTCCACACGTCCACACCCGCCGTAACACAACGACGCGGCAGGAGTCCGGGGAAACTCCTGCCGCGTGCGCGGGATCTGTGTAAGGTCGTCTCAGGACAACCATTGTATTGGGAGGCGCTTCCTTCCCGGAGGAGGATTACGCCGTATCTGTTACAGCCGGCGCTACGACCAGTGGGACGTAGCAGAAGTAGGTGTTACAGAATTCATTGTGACCATTGTAACAAATTCGAGCCGCGTTGTAAAGGGTTCTATATTAACGGAGTATTAGAATCATATCCGCTTGTTCTCAAACTGTCGCCTGGTCAGTTGACCAGGGTTGTCCGTGTCAAATGTCACAACAGGAATCAATTGAGCGCCGGATGTGTCCGGCAGGGTTCCCGTGTATGCTTAAGCCAAATACCTTTCAAATAACAGGAGTTACGCGGTAGACTCCAGACCAGGTGTCTACCTGGACAACCGGCCCGATTCGCCTGCGGCAGGGCGGAAGATTTCATTTTTTTGCACAAAAAATTTACATGCTTGTGCAAATTTTTTGTGCAAAAGCATATAAACGTACCACGCTGCCGCAGGCGATTCTGGCATTCAGGTCTGGTACCAAGATGGAACCGGCCGCACCGCCCTGCCGGAGGCGATATCTCCTGCCAGGGGAGTGACCGTGTACGTCGTGTTCTTTGAAAGGTATTATTGGGCTTAGGCCAGGTTCCAGATAATCAGACGGGAAGGAAAGGAAAGCCAAACCAATGTCTACCCTGGTGTTACAAACATATAATCTGAGCAAACAGTACGGTCCAATCGCGGCCGTTGAC
>CAKZQX010000693.1 GCA_937141995.1 uncultured Chloroflexaceae bacterium
CCGAATTGCCCGGCCTCGCGCCGGGTACCGCCATGCTTGTGCAGGCACAATTGCCGCCCGATGCGCCCACCAGCACGCCGCATGGTCTGGCCCTCTTCGCGGTGGAGGAGCGCACCCGCCGCGCCCCCACGCGCCAGACCGGGGAAGAGCGTTCACCCAACAGCGGATCGGGCACCTGGGAGCGGGTCATGCCGCCACCGGCAACCGTGGCCCTCCAGTTGAGCAATGCGGAAATGCTCGACGTGCAACTGTCGCCCGATATTTCCTTGCTCAATGGGCAGGAGATCGCCGGCGAAACAACGCCACAGGCGGACGGCAGCGAGCGGCAGCGGCGCTATGTGGGCTATCTGCCGGGGCGCACGCTCACGCTGGAGGGCACCTGGGAGGGTGACAACCGCTTCACGGCCCAGGTAAGCTATGCGGGGACGCCCGCCGACTATGTCGAGTACCGCGCCAATCAACCAGGGATGATGTTGCTGTATGGAGTGCTGTGCTGTCTGGTCAGCCTGGTGTTGCTGGGGGTAGGTGGCGTGCTACGGCTGGCGGGGCGCTGAGTCATATAGCAATCCTACATTGGTTGTGAACTGATTCTCAGGGATTTGCTCGCAACCGCCTAAAGGCGGCACGACGACAAATGTAGGGTTGCTATATATCGGGTATAATTGATGTATGCCGCTACCGGCATCTAACCCGGATCAGTTATCTCGCAAGGACTAGACCGCATGGATCAGAACAATACGCTTGCTGAACTGCAATGGATGCAACGCCTGTTCAATACCGTTTCCAGTTATATTTATGTCTATAATGCCCGTGAACAGCGTAATGTATATGCCAACCGCAACATGGGGGACATCCTGGGCTACACTCCGGAAGAACTGCGGCAGATGGGGAATAGCCTGCTGGAAACCATCATGCACCCGGATGATTTTGCCCAACTACCACTGATTTTCCAGCATCTTCAGGCTGCTGCCGATGGGGAAACGGTCGCGTGGGAGTATCGCGTCCGTGGTCGCACCGGGGAGTGGATCTGGTTGCAAGATCACATGACGGTCTTCTCGCGCGATGGACAGGGCAATCTAGTGGAATATGTGGGGACTGTCCAGGATATTACCGCACGCAAGCAGCAGGAAGAAGCATTGCAAATGTTCAAAGCCATGGCCGATACCGCGCCGGATGGGTTTGGCATTGCCGATCACAATGGTGTGCTCACCTATGCCAATACTGCCTATCGGGCGATGACCGGCTATGGTGATGATCTGATCGGTATGCGGTTTATTGACCATTTTAGCCCGGAGCGCCAACCGGAAGCCATTACAGCAATTACGGAAACCAGTACGCGGGGCGAGTGGCGCGGTCTGTTGCATTTTCAACGTCCCGAGGGTACGCAGATCCCCGTCGAAAGCACCGGGTTTGTCACCCGTGATCCGCAGGGAAATATAAATGCGGTGATGGGGCTGTTCCGGGATATAACCGAGCAGCAGCGGAGTGAGCAGGAACGCGCCATGCTGCAGCAGCGGATCATCGATACCCAGCGCGACACCCTGCGGGAACTTTCCACCCCGCTTATTCCCATCTCGGACGAGGTGGTGATTATGCCCCTGATTGGTACTATCGACAGCAATCGTGCCCAGATGGTGATGGAGGCGCTGCTGGAAGGGATCGCCCAGCACCAGGCCGACCTGGTCATCCTGGATATTACCGGCGTGTCCCTGGTTGATACGCAGGTGGCACAGGCCTTCATTCAGGCGGCGCAGGCAGTGCGGCTGCTGGGCGCGCAGGTGATGCTGACGGGGATTGGCCCCCAGATTGCCCAGACGCTGGTGACGCTTGGCGTTGACCTGGGTGAGATCATCACGTACGGCAGTTTGCAGGCCGGCATTGCGGCGGCACTCATCGAGCAGTGATACTGGCGTGCGCAAGCATGGCTTGTGCCGGCGGGAGCAACATGGCGTGCTTGCGCCGGCGGGAGCATCACGCTGCCCGGCGATGCAGCTTCGGTGAGATGATTTACTCCACTCACCACGACAGTGCCTTTTGCTGATTTATGCCGTGGCCCTTCGCTGATTTTCCACCACTTGCCACAATCCCTGTCATGCTGATGGTAGGAAGCATCTCACCGCACCGCCATGGGTTATCAAGAAAAGCACCGAATGGCACCATGCCATGCATATATTCGTGGCCCCATTCGTGGACGGTTGCTTCCTCGCTCCCCGCCCAATCTCATCACGTTTCACGTTTCACTCATCTATGAATACAACCAAACATCGATCCCCCCTCACACCTCTCCATAGCGGCAGGATATGGTTCAGGTAGTAGTCGGAGAAAAGCTGCTGGTTCTGGTGCGGTTGCTCACTCAGCGGAAGCTGGATAGCATTCATAGACGAACCCTCATGCGCTGCGATAATTGCCGGTCCACGCGCCGCATTATAGCACAGGGGTAGGCGGGATTGTAGCCCAACCGGTTGGGCCGGCCCCGGTGGTAGAATTGTCACACACCCTACCCTGGCGAAAATCTCCCTGAATCAGCCCTTGACTCTCACGCAACGTGAGGTTGTAGCATAGAGGCACGAGCGGTCGCACCATCCCCGCCAGACCAGGCAGACACACCGCAACGGCTCAGCGAAAGGATGACACAATGGCCGGCACGGAACTGAGAGTTGGTGAACTGGCGCAGCAGACCGGCATTTCGGTACGTACCTTGCACCACTATGACGAGATTGGACTGCTGTCGCCCTCACGTCGGAGTGAGGCCGGGTACCGCCTGTACACACCCAATGATCTGGTGCGGTTGCAGCACATTCTGGCATTGCGCTATCTGGGGTTTGGCCTGGATGAGATTCGGCACTGTCTGATCCATCCCGACTATACCCTGGTGCGCGTCATTCATCTGCACATCCAGCGCATGCAGGAACAGATCGCCATGCAGCAGTTGCTCTGCCGCCGCCTGGAAGCGCTCGCGACCGCTTTTGAACAGACAGACAGCGTGTCTGTCACCGATGTTACCGCGATAGTGGAGGTTATCAGAACTATGGAACAGTATTTCACCCCGGATATGCTGCAGGAATTGGAGGAACGTCGCAAACAGATTGGCCCGGAGCGTATCCAGCAGGTTGAGGCGGAATGGCCGCGCCTGATTGCGGAGGTACGCACCGCGATTGCGGAGGGCGTCACGCCGGATAGTCCGATGGCGCAACAGCTTGCCCGCCGCTGGATGGACCTGGTGCATGCGTTTACCGGCGGCAACCCGCAGATTGCCCAGGCGCTCAACACAATGTATCAGCAGGAGCCGGCCACTGCCCAGCGCTACGGCCTGGACGACACGCTCTTCCGCTTTATTGAGCAGGCAATGCCGGCAACCCCGGCGGACGAGCAGTAAGCGGCAGCTTATACGCATCAGCGCAATGGACGATATGGAGGCGGGAGCAACGCTCCCGCCTCCTGTGTACTGACAGAACATACTAGAGTGGTTACGCAAACTGGATGTTTGACCAGGTGAAAGCGAGATTCGCTTGCGTCCGCATAGTCTTCTTTGATCTTTTGCACAAAAAACCACATTTTGTGCAAGGTTTTTGTGCAAAAAAATGCCCCATTCCGCCCGGCCGGAGGTGAAAACAGTCTTGCACCTGGTGACACGCTTGATGTAAACGCCGACCGCGTAACTCGTATCAGTTACCGGAGTTACGCGGTATGGCCTGTTCCGGCCCGGTGCCGAATGCGCCGGCGGCAGCATGGAGCGTTTGATGATGGCTTAACTCATGCCCATCTTGCGCTTCAACTCCTCCAGTTCGGAGTCAACCTCGGCATCCTTCTCCAGTTCGCGGAAGCGGCTCTCCAGCGAACCACCCTCAAGTTGGGTCATGGCGTCCGCCTGGGCCAGCCGATCGTCAACCCGGCCTTCGAGGGTATCCAGCTTATCCATAACATTGGAGTTGCCAAAACCGCTCATCGTCTGCTGGAGCGTCTCCTGTGTCTGCGCGCGGTTCTTCTTGGCAATAATCAACTCCTTCTTCGCCTTGGTCTCGGCGATACGGGTTTCCAGGTCCGCCAGCGCCTCCTGCAGGTGATCAACCTGATCGGCCTGGGCCTCATACTGCGATTTGTACTGTTCGGCCAGCTTCTGGGCCTGGCCTTTGCGCCCCAATGCGGCTTTGGCAAGCTCCTCATTGCCCGCCCGTAGTGCCGCTTCAGCCTTACTCTGCCACTGATCAACCTCCGCCTGATGCTGTACCAACTTCTGCTGCAGTTTGGTCTCATCGGCCATTGCCGCAGCAACGTTCGTCTTGGCCTCGTAATACTCGTCATTGAGTTGGCGCAGATACTCGTTCGCCATTTTCTCCGGATCTTCGGCTTTGTCCAATGCGGTGTTCACGTTCGCGCTGATAAGATCACGGATACGACCCAGAATAGACATGCTCGGTTCCTCCTTGTGGTTAATGGGTTGCAAGTTCGCTACATCTTCAGAGACCCGGGCAAGAGGCACTGAGCCTCTTGCTGCCAGTATATTCTAGCAGAAGATCTCTGTGTTCACAACATCCTATACGCCTGACTCGGCGAAAAGTTACAGCATTTCGAGAAAAGGCCGGATTGGCTGTTTGGGAACTGCGTGGTGTACCCGCTTCACGGATTATGCATTACGTGGTGGGCATGCAAATCAGGTATGTCATTCCGTCACCTGACAGGAGTTACGCGGTGGCCGTTCAAACGGGGCGTTTGTATGGATGAAGGCATGACTCGCCGGCGGCAGTATGGTACTCTCTCTGGCTTTTTTACAACCATGTTGCTCGCCGAGCAACATGGTTATGAAAAAGCTGGTTTCTTCCGCCTGACCTGAGGCGAAAGCTCCTGCCGGATCAACGACCGCGTAACGCGTGTCACCCGACTGCTAGAGCGGACGACGCGTCGGTATACCCACCGCGCGCGGGTACTCCGGCGGTGTTGGGCGTGTTTTGCCGATAACAACCAGGGTGCGTGGGTCTACGCCGGGGAGCGTAACCGGCTCAACCGCCGGCATCTCGCCCCCCAGTATTTTGATAGCTCGCTGTGCCGCGGCAAGCTCCGCCGCGACATCCGCGCCTTTGGGCGCAAGCAGGCGGCCCCCCAGGCGTACAAGCGGTAAGCTATACTCGGCCAGGACGCGCATCCCGGCCACTGCGCGTGCCGTCGCTACATCGTACTGCTCGCGGTGCTGCGGCTGATGCCCAATGAGTTCGACCCGACTATCAAGCACGGTGACATCGTCCAGGGCAAGCTGTTCGACGATATGCCGGAGGAAGGCGGCTTTTTTACCGACTGACTCGACCAGTGTCAGGCGCAGGGTTGGACGCAGGATCTTAAGCGGAATGCCGGGAAATCCCGCCCCACTCCCGATATCAATCAGCGAAGCGGGCGTATCGCCCCAGGCGCAGGCGCAGCGCAGGGAGTCGAGAAAGTGCCGGACGAAAATCCCTTCTGCATCAATGATCGCAGTCAGGTTGACCCGCACATTCCAGATCTGGAGCGTGCTGGTGTAAGCGGCAAACTGCTTCAGTTGCGTTTCCGTGAGCGGCAGCCCCCAGGCTGCGGCAGTCTTGGCGAGTAGCGTTTGCGGAGACATTTGTGGTCCGTAATCTGTAGTTCGTATCCGGTAGTCCGTAGTTCGTAAGTGGGCGGTTGCGGAGGAGCCTGCTGTGGGCGGACGCTGCCGAGGACTCCTCCCGCTGTCCAGCACGCGCCGGGTGCTAGAGCGCTGCTACCGCCTCTATCTCGATCCGCGCACCTTTGGGCAGCGCTGCAACCTGAAAGGCCGAGCGGGCGGGCGGGTCGTTGGGGAAGAACTCGGCGTAGGCCGCATTCATTGCCGCAAAATCATTAATATCCGCCAGGAAGACCGTGGTTTTGACGATCTGTGCCAGCGAGCTATTCGCTACCTCCAGGATCGCCTGGATATTCCTGATGCACTGGCGCGTCTGAGCGGCAATATCGCCCTCGATCAGTTCACCACTGCCCGGATCAAGCGGAATCTGCCCCGATACAAAGACCAGCCCTTCAGCGCGGATGGCTTGCGAGTAGGGACCAACGGCTTGCGGCGCGAGAACGGTCTGGATAACTTTATTGGTTGTCATAATTCTCCCCTTATAGGTTATAGTTGCATACCAATTGGCCGGTAAAACGGCCATCAATCGTCAGGTACGCATCCGGCGGGCAAACTCCGCATGCCGGCTCGGCACCTCAACGTTCTCGGTGTCTGCTGTGGTTATAAGAGACTGTCTGAAAAGATGATTCGCGTCGGTCACACGGCATGCTGGGT
>CAKZQX010000694.1 GCA_937141995.1 uncultured Chloroflexaceae bacterium
CTGTCGAGCTGTTCCCGCCCGGCCACCAGTGGGTCGCCCCGTCCATCGCGCCAGACCTTTAGCTCAATGCCCAGCGTCACCGCGCCGTAGCGTAGACAGAGATCCATGCGGTCAGTGCCAATAGCATACTCCCGTTCCAGGGTGCCGCCGCTGTTAACTACACGGTGCAGGAAGGCCATCAGAACCAGGTGCGGCGCAATCTCGGCGTAGGGCGCACTGCGCAGGAGCGGCTCACCATGCTGTCGCCAGAATGACAGGAAGGCCTCCAGGAGCTTCGGCGGGTCCAGTTCACCGGTCGGGGTGAGCCAGGTGGCCGTGATGCGCGGGAGCGCGGCAGAGGGTGTGCCCGTCAACACACGCGGCAGCACCTCGCGGTAGATCGGGTTTGCAATCACCAGGCCGCCGCGCGGGTCCATTTGGCAGAGCCCCAGATCCAGCACAAACTGAATATCTTCAAAGGGGACGGTGCCGAGCGGTTGCCCGGCCAGCATCGGCTCGATGATGCGGCGGACGCGCTCCTCCTGGAGCCGCTCGGCCAGACTGTCCAGGTGCGTGTCCTGGCTCTCAATCAGGCGCTCCTTCGCTGCGTCAATGTGTGCCAGATCTACCGATATGGCCGGGTCGGGAACGATAACCTCAACGGCCTGACGTGCCAGGGCATTCACCAACCAGGGCTGGCCCTGGGTCAGCTCGAAGGCGCGCTCCAGGGCGGCGGGAGTGAAAGTCTGGCCGGTGTCGGCGGTGTGCTGCGTATAGAGTTCAGTTACTTCCGTAGTGGTGAAGTTGCGCAGAGTTAGTGACTCGACCTTGATATTGAAAGGACTGGCGGAGCGCAGTCGGTCACTGCCACCAGAGGCAACTTTGTAGTCGCGCACATCGCGCAACCCGATCAGCGCCAGCGCATGCGGGAAGGCATCCGGTCGGTCGTTGTAGCCCGCGCGCAATTGCCGCAGCACCGAGATCAGTGCATTGTCCTGGAGTGCGTCAATCTCATCCAGGAACAGGACCAGTGGGCGGCTACTCGACCGGGTCCAGGCGCGGAGCGCGGTACGGATCTTCGCGCAGCTCGTCCGGCAGCCGTGCCAGTGTATCGCTGCGCCACGAACTCAAGATCGCGTTTTCCGCCATGTCCGCATCATCGCTGAAGGGCGCGCCGACTTCGAGGGAGAGCAACACTGCTGTATACTGCCCGCCCGCCGTCAGTTCTCGCGCCAGGCTGAACATCGCGGTAGTTTTCCCGGTCTGGCGCGGGGCATGCAGTACAAAGTAGCTCTGCTGGGCGATCAGGCGCATGACGTCGGGCAGGCGCGCCGTGGCCGGTAGCATATAATGGATCTCAGGCCGGCAAGGGCCGGCAACATTAAACCAGCGGGTCATACCAGGCTCCTTCTATGCCGCATCGGGTGGTGTGTCCTCCTGCCCGGCCTCGAGCTCCTCGTAGTAGCGCGCCAATCCCTCCAGCGTCATCTGCAGCAGGAAGGGCGAAACTTCATTCCCCAGGGCGGTACGGAATGCATTATGGTCGAGGGCAATCGCGGCTTGCCAATCCTCGGCGGCCACGTAGCGCGGCAGGTAGCGCCGCAACTGGGCCGCCAGCGCTTTGCGTAGCCGCGCATGGGCAATGCTCAAGATCGCCCGGCGCAGGTATTGCACAAAGGCCGGGTCATCCGGGTCGGCAACCTCGGGTGGCTCGCCCTGGGCGGCGATCATCTGCGCAATCAGCCGGCGCTCCAGATGCAGCGGCGCAAAGGCCGTATCCCGAAAGAGGTTCATACTGAAGAGCGTGGCTGCTGTCGGATCCTGGTGGAATTCGACCGCGCGGCGGCGCTGTTCACGGAGGGCTTTGCCGGCAGCAACGATGCGTTCCTGCTCGGCCGCATCGGGCGGCGCGGCCAGCCATGTGTCCGCGCACCGGGTCAGCGCAGCGGCATACTCACGGGTGTCGTGCTCCTCAAGAGCTTGATATGTCTTCATCCCCATAGTTCCTCTTGGTCTTTGCATATACTTGAGTCAAGAAGTTGACTTTCGCAGGTAAAACCTGTTAAAATACGGGAGAACCGTATTGTACCAGAAGCGCACCCCCAGGAAACGCCTGCACAAGAGCATGTTGGGGAAAAGCAGTTCCGGCAAGAGGGCGGTGGAACAGCGCTGCGCGCCTGTTTTGCCCCAGGAGAGGGAAGTGATGGCACATATGTATAATAATATCACGGAGTTGATCGGCAACACGCCGCTCGTACGGTTGAACAAACTCAATGACACAAAGGCCACGGTGGTTGCCAAATTGGAATTCTTCAATCCGGCCGGCAGCGTGAAGGACCGCATTGGGCTGGCGATGATTGAAGCCGCCGAGCGCGAAGGGCGCATCATTCCCGGCGAGACGGTGCTGGTTGAGCCGACCAGTGGTAATACCGGCATTGGCCTGGCGATGGTTGCTGCCGCCAAGGGATATCGCCTGATCCTGACGATGCCCGAAACAATGAGTGTCGAGCGGCGCAAGCTCCTGCGGGGCTTCGGGGCGGAACTGGTGCTCACACCCGGTCCCGAAGGTATGTCCGGGGCGATCAAGCGAGCTGAAGCTATTCTGAGCGATCTACCTAATGGTTTTATCCCGCAGCAGTTCAAAAATCCGGCCAACCCGGACGTACATCGGCAGACGACCGCCGAGGAACTCTGGCGGGATACCGACGGCCAGATCGACTTCCTGATCGCGGGCGTGGGCACCGGCGGAACGATTACCGGCGTGAGTGAGGTCATCAAGTCGCGCAAGCCGGATTTTAAAGCGATTGCGGTGGAGCCGACCGCCTCGCCGGTGCTCTCCGGAGGCAAGCCGGGGCCGCATAAAATCCAGGGGATCGGCGCGGGCTTTGTGCCGGATGTGCTCAACACCAGCATTGTTGATGAAGTAATTCAGGTCAGCAACGATGATGCCTTTGAGATGGCACGGCAACTGGCCCGCGTGGAGGGCTTGATGCTGGGCATCAGCAGCGGGGCCGCCGCCATTGCCGCCCTGGAGGTGGCGCGTCGCCCGGAGAATGCCGGGAAGCTCATTGTGTTTGTTGCGCCGAGCAACGGTGAGCGCTACCTGAGCACCGCGCTTTACAGCGACGATGTGTAGCGTCAGTGGATTTGATCGTAACTGACCAACCTTACGTCGTTCGTTCTCAACCAGGCGGTTGCCTGGATGATGGGTCTGATTCGCCTCCGGCAGGGCGGAAAACACCAGATCTTCTCCACGCAAAATTGGCTCGGAGAGCCAATTTTGCGTGGAGAAGAGAAAACAGTACCATGCTGCCGCAGGCGAAACTGGCGTTTGGGTCGGTCAACAGACTGAAATAAGCTGCACCGCGTAAATCCTGTGACTGACAAAAACACCCCGCCAGTTGATAAAACTGGCGAGGTAGTGTGCGAGTCGTGCCCGGCTTAGCGTCGCCGTGGGCGGGTAATCATACTCAAGAGAAATACCAGCAGCAGCGAGCCGACAAACGCCCATCCCAGATCAATACTCGAGTCGCCGATGGTTAACGGCAGAATGTTGGACCATCCAAACTGGCGTACCAGGAGTGTCCCCACATACGCTCCAATAACACCAATGATGATCGAGAACAGGAAGTTACCACGACGCCGGCCAAGCATGGCCTGGGCAATCCCGCCACAGACACCGGCCACAATCAGGATGATCACCAACTCGACAATATCCAACATGACGCCCTCGCAATACCGCGCCTGCGTCTAGCGGTCGTCCATATCGATAATTCGTGTGGGCGGTCGCCGTTGCCGCAGATCACGGCGTGAATGATACGGCTCTTCCGGAAGATAACGAGACGAGCGTTCAACGTGCCGGCTTCCCGGTGTTCCCCCGACATCCAGGAACCGCGCCAGGAACCAGGCAATGGTAAAGGTGGGAATCGGCCCAGTGAAAGGGATCAAGGCTTCAACGGCGGCTTTGTTGCGCAGATTAGGCAACCCCATCCGATCCAGAACGATCCAACTGATCGGTGCCGCAAAAATATCCAGCGCAAAATCCAGCATATCCAGCAGGATCATCAGGGATAACGGAACATAGTGCATGGTCGTAAAAAAATCGGCATCACGCGGTACCTGCAGCTTGCGGATGCTCTGGGTGATGGCTGCCAGCCCGATTATTGCCAGCACCAGACAGATCCCCATGATGAAAAGTAAAAATGATAACACTTCAGTTAAAGCTTCGCCCATGGCGTTCTCCCATACACAATATTTTGACTTCTGCTAGGACGCTACCTCGTGGGGGGAAGTTGCACGGAGTGCCGTGGGATGCAGTAGCAGCCATACCAGGTAACTTACGAGCGGCACGATTATCAGCAGGGTAAGGGTTGACAGTTCCAGAACTGCGCCAAAACGGGGTTGCTGCGCATCCAGAAAGGCGAGTGGCCGGATCAGGGGCGCGCTGATCGCGTACAGACCCTGAAACACCGGATTCTCAGGCCGGGCCGCCAGCAATTGCGCCAGCAGCCGCGCCAGCAACACTCCTTCGCAGAGGCCCGCACCCCACAGCAGTAGCCGGCGTGCCCAGAAACGCCGGCGCGGGATTGCCTGCTCAGTTTGCGCAAATGGTGAAGAAGATGACAGCATACAGCGTCTCCAGCCGCTACCAGGAATCGTGCCGGTCAAAATTATAACAGGGAGTAGTGCCGGGAGCAACGCGAAATTATACTCAGGCCGGTTCTGCGACCGCCGGATCGGGCATCTCGGCCCACTTCTTCCAGCCGTACCAGCCGAGCAAGATCACATAGTAACTCAGCACCAGCCAGAGCGGAATCGACGGCAGCCGTAGCGCGGCCCAGTGCAGATCCGCCAGCAGCCGGGTAATCTCCGAGATCCAGGCAAAGGCCGGCCATGCGCTCAACGCGATAAGCTGCCCCAGCTTCAGCCAGAGTAGCCCTCCGAGCAGCGTTAGCGCACCCAGCAGCATCGCCACGGGCAGCACTGGTGCAAGCAGCACATTTGCCAGGGGCGAGATTAGCGATACACTGCCGAAGTAGTAGATAATGACCGGCAACGCCAGAATCTGCGCCGCCAGCGTTGCCGTCAGTGCCGGAGTAGTCCAGGCAAAGACGAACGAGCGCAGCGGCGGGCAGTGTAGCAGCCACTCCTCAATTGGCTGGGCAAAGGCAAACAGGCTGGCGGTCGCCGCAACCGACAACTGGAAGCCAATATCCCAGAGGATCTGCGGATCGAGCAGGGTCAGGCCAAAGCAGGCCAGCAAGAGCAGCGACCAGGGTTCGCTCTGGCGTTCACCCGTACGGGCCAGCAACGTCAGGCTGGCCATAATTGCGGCCCGCATCACCGACGGCGTTGCGCCAACAAAGAGCGCATAGAGCCAGATCGCCGCCAGCAGCACCCAGAAGGTCGCCACGCGGTTTAACTGTAAGCGTTGGGTGAAGCCGGCAAGCATCAGCGCAACGATGCTTAGATGCCAGCCCGATACCACCAGGATGTGGGAGGTGCCCGTCGCGGAGAAGCTGGTCGCCACCTCATCCGGGATGGAGGATTTCAACCCGAGCAACACACCGGCCGCCAGTGATGCCTGCGGCTCGGGCAGGCTGCGTAGCAGGATGTTCTGGCAGTGGCTACGAAACTCCAGCAGCGTCAGCAGCAGCGGATTGCCGCGCTCGCCGGGAAGCGGCTGCACCAGTGGCATATGCATCAGCGCAAAGATATTCTGGCGTGCCAGATAGTCGCGGTAGTCAAACTCACCGGCGTGTTCGGCAGCGCGGGGCTCCTGCACCCGCCCCAGGAGTTGCACCTGTTGACCGTAGCGGTAGGCCGGGTAGGGTGGCAGGTTGAACAAAAGTAACCCTTCAACGCGCACCGTGCGGCCATTTATCTGCGCGGCCTCGGTCTGGAGGATCAGTTGCTGGCCCTCCTCGGTGCGCTGCGGGTCAGCATGAATAATGCCCTGGACAACAACATTGCCCTGCCCGGCCAGCAGCCGGACACCGCGTGGGTTGGTCGGCTCCGGCAGACCCTGGTAGCGCAGCCCACCCAGCATCATACAGAGCAGACCCAGCCCGATAAGGCGTGCATATCGGTTCTGGCGACCCGGCAGTGTGATCAACAATCCCAGTGCCGCCAGTCCGACCAGCAGGTTGGCAGCAGGCAGCAGGCTATCGGCGATAAGGATTCCGACGATCCAGGCACCAATCTCTACGACATGCGCCTGGT